>CALQLF020000009.1 GCA_943331345.2 Candidatus Planktophila lacus
CGGCCTGCTTGGCCTCCACGGCGGGGGGCGGCGTTTCTTCCGCGCTGGCAGGGGGCAGCCAGCACAGACTGGCCGCCAAGCTCGCGGCAAGCAGCGGCAGCAAACCGCGCAAAGACTTCAGGGACATGTCCTAACTCTCCATGTAACCCAAGGATGGGGGCATCCCGGTGTTAACGTAATGTTAGGTGAACGCCGGAAGCGGTTCCGGTATTGGCGCACAGATTGGTACGGTGCCGGAGGGGGCGAAACCCGCGAAAAACGCGAAACAGCCCACGAAAACGCGCTTTCCAAGCCTGCAGGGGCTGGCGGACCGGGCTGGCAGGGCTACGAGGCCAACCCGCAAGGGCTTTCTCGCGAGGACCACGCGGAAAGTTGAACGAATAGAAATGGCGTCCCTGACGGGATTCGAACCCGTGTCGCCACCTTGAAAGGGTGGGGTCCTAGGCCTCTAGACGACAGGGACGCTGCCGACCGAACGGCTGGGCCGGACGGGAGGAGAGTGGTGGAGCTAGTCGGGATCGAACCGACGACCTCTTGCATGCCATGCAAGCGCTCTCCCAGCTGAGCTATAGCCCCACTCGAGGTGAGCCCGGTAATTTAGGGATTTACCCCTTTCCTGTCAATACCCTTTTCCTGTCTATACCCAAGGGGTCTCAGCCCTGCGCCACCGCGGCGCGCGCGAGGCGCGTGAGCGTTTCCGCACGGCCGAGAATGGCCAAAGTGGCGTCGATGGGCGGGGAAATACTGCCACCCGAGACCGCCACACGGACCGGTTGCGCCAGCTTGCCAAGGCCCACGCCCTGCGCCGCAGCGAGCGCATTGATGGCTTCATGGATGGCAGGGCCATTCCACTCCGGAAGAACTTCCAACACACCAATGACGGCCTGCAAGGCTGCCTGCCCTTCGGCCGCCAAGTGCTTTTTGGCGGCTTTTTCTTCGTAGGCCTGCGGCGCCTCGAAGAAAAAGCGGCTGGCCGTAGCCATCTCGCGCAGCGTTTTCGAGCGTTCCTTCTGGCACGCCACGATAGCTACCAGGTCCGTATCCGCCGGCACTTCCAGCCCGGCAGCAGCCAACTGCGGCCGCAGCATGGCGGCAAGGCGCGTGTTGTCTGCCAGCAGCATGTGCTGCTGGTTCAGCCAAGCGAGCTTGTCGGGGTTGATGGCCGAGGCGGACTTGTTCACATCCTCGATATCGAACAGTTCCACCATCTCCGCGAGCGTGAACACTTCTTGGTCGCCATGGCTCCAGCCCAACCGCGCCAGATAGTTCAGCAGCGCCTCGGGCAGGAAGCCTTCGCGGTCGTATTCCAGCACGCTCACGGCACCGTGGCGCTTGGACAGCTTGGTACCGTCCGGGCCGAGAATCATCGGCAGATGCGCGTAAACGGGCACTGGGCCGCCCTCGCCCACCATCGCACGCAGCATATTCAGCTGGCGCGGCGTGTTGTTCAGGTGGTCGTCGCCGCGGATGACATGGGTGATTGCCATGTCGTGGTCGTCCACCACCACGCAGAAGTTGTAAGTGGGGTTACCATCCGAGCGCTGGATAATGAGGTCGTCGAGTTCCTTGTTCTGGAACACCACGCGGCCGTGGACAGCGTCTTCGACAACCACCTCGCCTTCGTGCGGGTTCTTGAAGCGCACTACCGGCGTAACGCCCGCTACCGGCGGCTTGCCATGGCGGCAGCGGCCGTCATAGCGCGGCTTGTCGCCACGGGCCTGCTGCTCCGCCCGCATGGTGTCGAGCTCTTCTTTGGAGCAATAGCAGTGGTAGGCCTTGTCCGTTTGCAGCCAGTTGGCAATCACCTCGCGGTAACGGTCGTAGCGCTTCGTCTGGTAAAACGGGCCTTCATCCGGGTTCAGGCCAAGCCAAGCCATGCCTTCCAGAATGACGCGAACCGCTTCATCAGTGGAACGTTCGCGGTCCGTGTCCTCCACGCGCAGGACAAAGGTGCCACCGTGACGCCGGGCATAGAGCCAACAGAACAGGGCCGTGCGGACACCCCCGATGTGCAGCAGGCCGGTAGGACTCGGGGCAAAGCGCGTGCGCACAGTGCCAGGGGAAGGCTTGGTCATGTCCGTTTCTTATTCTCGGCGGCGAAAAACCAATGCTAGCAGAGCACGCCTAGCGCGGGATATCCACGGTTGACCGTCACGCCCTGCCCCGCTATAGTTCGCGGCTCTTGGCGGGCGGTTAGCTCAGCGGTAGAGCACTGCTTTCACACGGCAGGGGTCACAGGTTCAAATCCTGTACCGCCCACCACTTATCCCTGAAAACCTCAGGGAGTTACAAGAACAGCTCCGCAGCTTGTAACGCTCAGCTCCGCCGAGCTCCTGCCTCTCTCCCCGCTGCTCCCCGAATCTCCTACTGCGCAAGCGTTTCGTCGCGCAGCATGCGCTATTGCAGTACCCTGCCTTCCACTCCATTAGCTCACCCCGTTCCCTAGGTTCGGGAAAAAAGGCTGCCATGAACTCTCGCACTCTCCCGGTCGCCACTTGCGCGCTGCTGGTTTCCTTGGTGGCAAACACAGCCATGGCGGCCGAGGACGACTCTCCCGACCTCGAAGAAGTGGTGGTCATCGGCTCCCGCATCCGCACCAGCCCTTTACTGCGCAGTCAGCCCGTGGTCGAACTCGACACCGCAACCATTGCCAAGCAGGGGCTCACCTCCACCGTCGATGTGCTGCAACGCATCCCGTCAGCCTCCGGTGGCCTGAACACGAAGTTCAACAATTCGGGCAACGTGGGCAACCCGCCCGACGGTGGTGGTGTGGGTGCCGGGTCTGCAGAAATCGACCTGCGCTACTTGAGTTCACGTCGCGTGCTCGTCATGGTCGACGGGTTGCGCTGGGTGCCAGGCAGCGCCGCTTCGGGGGTGCCAGGTTCCGTGGACCTCAACACCATTCCCACAGCCATGATCAGCCGCATGGAAGTGTTGCAAGAAGGCGCCTCCCCCATCTATGGCTCCGACGCCATCGCCGGCGTGGTCAACATCATCACCAAAGTCCGGCAAAAAGGGCTGACGGCCAATTTGCAGGTGGGCCAATCCGATCATGGTGATGGCTTGGCTCAGGACTACAACCTCTCCTGGGGCGGCGGCGCCGAGAACACGCACTGGGTTGTAGGCGGCGGCTACTTCAAGCAAGCGCCCATCTTCGCGGGCCAGCGCGCCATTAGCCGGTTCCCTGCGCCATACGCAACCTCCTGCCTTCCCGGCGGCTGCAGTTCTGCCACGCTACTGGGTCGATTCATCGTCAGCGACCCGAATTCCGGCCGCGACCTAGACCTCACCTTGAAGCAGGCGCTCCAGCCTGGCCAGAACGCCGCCTACCTGCCGGGCGACCCGACGGGTCCGGCTTCCGGCTTCAAGGACTTCACCACCGCAGACCGGTTCAACTTCCAGCCCTACAACTATCTTTCCACCCCCATGTCGCGTGCCAGCGGGTTCGGGTCGCTGGAACACGAATTCAGCGATGCCTTGCGCCTACGCGTCCGGGCCAGCTACGTGCAGCGCAAGTCCGCCAATCAGGCCGCCCCGTTGCCGCTGTTCATCGGCCCGGATGCCGGCAACGGCAACTTGCTGGACACCATTCGCGTGGATGCCAGCAACCCCTACAACCCGTTCGGCTTCACGCTGGAACCGGGCACCTATAACTTCATTGGACGGCGTCTTATCGAAAACGGCCCGCGCCACTATGAGCAAACGGTGGACACCTGGAACCTCACGGCCATGCTGTCCGGAGAGTTCACGGTGGCCAACAAGGAATGGCACTGGGATGTGAACGCCCTGCAGTCCACCAACCGCGCGCAGCAGGTGTTCACTGGCAACGTCAACGCACAGCGCGTGCAGCAGGCGCTCGGGCCTGTCACCCAATGCACCGGAGCCTGCGTCCCGCTCAACCTCTTCGGTGGCGCCGGTACCATCACGCCCGCCATGCTGGCCTTCATCGGCTTCACCCAGCACGACTCCTCGCAGCAGCAGTTGTCGGCGTTCTCGGCCAACCTCACCGGCGACCTCCTCGACCTGCCAGCCGGCGCTCTGGCCTTCGCCGCGGGGCTTGAACACCGACGTACCGAAGGCTATTTCCGGCCCGACCCCATCGTGGCTGCCGGTTTTTCCGCAGATATTCCCGCACAGCCAACGCAAGGACAAATCACCGTCAACGAAGCGTATGGCGAGCTACGTCTGCCGTTGCTGGCCGACCGTCCGCTGGTGCAGCAACTGGAAGCCTCGGTAGCGGCACGCGTCTTTGACTATTCCACCTCCGGTAGCGGGCAGACCTACAAGGCCGGCCTGTCTTGGCGCCCGCTGGAAGAAGTGTTGTTCCGCGGCTCCTACGGCGAGGGCTTCCGCAGCCCTTCCATCGGCGAGTTGTTCGGCACGGCATCGCGCTTCGACCAGGAAATTGCCGACCCGTGCTCGAGCTTCCTCACGAATGGCGCCAGCGCCACGGTTCGCGCCAACTGCATCGCCCGCGGAGTTCCCGCGAGCGGCAGCTACACGCAATTGGGTTCGCAGATTGGCGTCACCACCAGTGGCAACCGGCAACTCCAACCGGAAACCAGCAAGAGTTGGAATGTCAGCGGCGTCTGGGAGCCCGCAGCATTCACGGACACCACGTGGTCACGCCAGCTGTCGCTGGAAGTTGCCTACTCCGATATCAAGCTGGACCAAGCCATTCAGGCGCAGAACGGCCAGACCTTGTTGGACCGCTGCGCACAGACTGGCGATGCCTTGTCCTGCGCCGCCATTACGCGCGCCGCCTCCGGGCAAGTCACTGCCATCGCCAATCCGCTCATCAATATCGGCGGTGTACGTACGCGCGCACTGGATATGAACGTGCATTGGGAGGCACCTGAGGGTGCCGCTGGACAGTTCGCGGCGTCTTGGTACACCACGCGTCTGCTGGAGTACACGGAATACGTTCCCACCTCTTCGGGTCTGGCCCCCATCCCGCGGCTCGGCACTGAAAGAGGCAGTCCGGACCAGGCCTTTCCGCGAACCAAGTCCAATCTCCTCGTGGATTGGAACAAGGGCGAGTTGGGTGCAACGTTGACGGGGCGCTACTTGTCAGCCGTCCGGGAAGCCGGAAACCCGCAAGCACTGGGGGCACGCACCTATGTCGATGCGCAACTGCGCTGGACACCCAGCGCTCTCGCGGATGGCTTTGTCGTCGCTCTGGGCGTGAACAACCTGCTGGGCAAAGCGCCTCCCGGCTGCGTCACCTGCGCCATGAACAACTTCGACCCCAACGCCTACGACACACCCGGCCGCTTGGTGTACCTGCGACTGGGTTACCAGCAGAACCCCTAGCCCGCAGGAACCGGTCGCCCACCGGCGACGTGCTGCGGGCGCACAGGTGTGCGCTCCGCAAATCCCTAACCGTGGCCGTGGCCGTGCAAATGCTGCCAATTCAGGTAAAATTTACGCTTCTTTCCTGCAACAGAGGGACCTCCATGTCCTCGTTCAAAGTCACGGTCCCCGCCGACGGCGCGAAAATCACCATCGTCGACGGCAAACTCGTCGTTCCCAACAACCCCATCATCCCGTTCATCGAGGGTGACGGCACCGGCCGCGACATCTGGCGCGCCAGTGTCCGCGTGCTGGACGCTGCGGTCGAAAAGACCTATGGCGGCAAGCGCAAGATCCACTGGATGGAAGTGCTGGCCGGCGGCAAGGCCAACGAATTGGCCGGCACCTGGCTGCCCGACGAGACGGTCGATGCCTGTCGCGAGTATCTGGTCTCCATCAAGGGCCCGCTGACCACCCCCATCGGCGGCGGCATCCGCTCGCTGAACGTGGCGCTGCGCCAGATGCTGGACCTCTACGTTTGCCTGCGCCCGGTGCGCTGGTTCAAGGGCGTGCCTTCCCCGGTCAAGGCGCCGGAGAAGGTGGACATGGTGATCTTCCGTGAGAACACGGAGGACATCTACGCCGGCATCGAGTTCGAGGCCGGCAGCGCCGAGAACGCCAAGTTCATGGCGCTGTTCAAGGAGGCTTTCCCGAAGGCTTACGGCAAAATTCGCTTCCCGGAGACCTCGGGCATCGGCATCAAGCCGGTCTCCAAGGACGGCAGCGAACGCCTGTTCCGTGGCGCCATCGACTACGCCATTGCCAACCAGCGCAAGAGCGTCACCATCGTCCACAAGGGCAACATCATGAAGTTCACGGAAGGCGCCTTCCGGAACTGGTGCTATGCCCTGGCGGAGCGCGAGTACCCCACCCAGACGTACACCTGGGAGCAATGGGAGCGCACCAAGGCCACGAGCGGCGAGAAGGCCGCCAACGCCGAGCAGGACGCCGCCAAGGCCGCGGGCAAGGTCATCATCAAGGACGCCATCGCGGACATCACGCTTCAGCAGGTGCTAACGCGTCCCGAGGAGTTCGATGTTATCGCCACGCTCAACCTCAACGGCGACTATCTCTCCGACGCGCTCGCCGCGCAGGTCGGCGGCATCGGCATCGCCCCGGGCGGTAACGTCAACTACCTGACGGGCCATGCGGTATTCGAAGCCACCCACGGCACGGCGCCGAAGTACGCGGACCTCGACAAGGTCAACCCGGGCTCGGTCATCCTCTCCGGCGAGATGATGCTGCGCTACATGGGCTGGACCGAAGCCGCTGATGCGCTCATCAACGCCATGGACCGCGCCATCGCGCAGAAGCACGTCACTTACGACTTCGCGCGCCTGATGGAAGGCGCCACCGAGGTGAAGTGCAGCGAGTTCGGCGACGCGCTGATCAAGAACCTCTGACGCCCAAGGGGGGGGGTGGGCATGACGACGACTGCATCCCCCTCCCCTGTCGACCACGTCCTCGCGCAGGCCTGCGCGATGGACGTGGCTGACGCTTTCGACGCCTACAACAGCGAATTCCGCGCCATCACCCGGCGCGCCCCGCAGCGGTTCGACGCACGGGAATGGCTGGCCAGCCAGAAAGATGCCGTGGAACGCATCGAGCTCTACGAGCGCTGCGTGGACCGCAGCGTGGCGGAGTTGCGATTAAAGCTCGGCGAGGCGGCGCCCAGCCGTGGCCTGTGGAGCGCCCTCAAGGAACACTTCACGACGCTCATCGCCAGACGCCCAGACGTCGAGTTCAGCAAGACCTTCTTCAATTCCATCACCCGTAGCTTCTTCGGCACGGTCGGTGTCGACGAGGATATCGAGTTCGTGGCCCTGGATCTGGACCCGCTCGCGGGCATCTCGGGCCAGGTCGGCACTAACAACTACGTCAACCGTGGTTCTGTCGAGCTGCTATTCGAGGAGGTGCTGGCAGATTTCCGCACCCGCGCCACGTGGCGGAATTTCGAAGCAAGCGTCATGCACGTCGCGCGCGAGGTCGAGGCTTTCCTGGACTTCAAGGGCGAGCGTCGCGCCATCCGTGAGGTGGAGATTATCCGCCCCGTGTTCTGGCAGATGACACGCGCCTATCTGGTCGGGCGTATCGTCAGCCGCGACGGGATTACGCCACTGGTCATCTCGCTCAAGAACTCCGACCACGGTGTATTGGTCGATGCCGTGCTACTGAAGGAGAGCGATGTCTCCATCCTGTTCAGTTTCACGCGCTCCTACTTCCACGTTGACCTGGACCGCGTGGGCGAGGCCGTGCTGTTCCTGAAGCAGCTCATGCCACGCAAGGCGACTTCCGAGCTGTTCACGGTGCTGGGCCGGGCACGTCAGGGCAAGACAGAGCGCTTCCGCGAGCTGTTCCGCCACATGGGCCAGACGGACGACCAGTTCACGCTGGCCGCAGGCGAACGCGGCCTGGTCATGGTCTGCTTCACGCTGCCGTCCTACGACCTCGTGTTCAAGCTCATCCGCAACAAGTTCCCGTACCAGAAGAACATCTTGCGCGGCGACGTGCTCAAGAAGTACGAGTTCGTGTTCAAGCACGACCGTGCCGGCCGGCTGGTCGACGCACAGGAGTTCAAGCGCCTGCGCTTCCCGCGCCACCGCTTCGACGAGGCGCTGCTCAAGGAACTGCTCACCGAGACCTCGAACACAGTGCACGAAGACGGCGATGACCTGATCATTGACCACTGCTACATCGAGCGGCGCATGACGCCACTCAACTTGTTCGTCCGCAGCGCCACGCCCGAGCAGGCCGCCGATGCCGTCATCGAGTACGGCCAGTGCATCCGCGATCTGGCTGCTACCAACATCTTCGCTGGCGACTTGCTGCTGAAGAACTTCGGCGTCACCCGGCATGGCCGCGTCATCTTCTACGACTACGACGAGTTGTGCCTCACCACCGAGTGCCGCTTCCGCGACCAGCCGGCCGCGCAGTCCCACGAGGACGAGATGAGCGCGGACACCTGGTACTACGTGGCCGACAACGACGTGTTCCCCGAGACCTTCCTGGGCTTCCTCGGCTTCGACGCGCACTTGAAGGAAGTCTTCCTGCGACACCACGCGGAGATACTTACCGCACAGTGGTGGCGCGACATGCAGGCGCGCCACCAGCAGGGCGAAGTGCTCGAGGTGCTGCCCTACGGCCCGCACCGCGTGCGGGTGGCTTCGTCGCTATAGGCTTGCCGCCGGCGCCAGCTTGTCCTGCGTCCGCAGCTCGAAGTCACTGGCGTCGTGGCGCTCGTGAAGTTGGTCGGCCAGCGGACCCATCAGGCGGTTAACCTTGCGACCCCGCTGTACCGCGGGCCGCGCCAGAATCGCGTCCGTCCAGCGCTGCACGTTCCGGTATTCGTGCACGGACAGGAACTCGACGGCATCGTACATCGGCCCCTTCACCAGCGCGCCGTACCAGGGGAACACCGCGATGTCGGCAATGGAGTACTCGCTGCCGCCGAGGTACTCGCTCTCGGCCAGCCGGCGGTCCAGCACATCCAGCTGCCGCTTCGCCTCCATCGCGAAGCGGTCAATCGCGTATTCAATCTTCACCGGCGCATAGGCGTAGAAGTGCCCGAAGCCGCCGCCCAAGTAGGGCGCACTGCCCATCTGCCAGAACAGCCAGTTCAGCGTCTCGGTCCGGGCGGCGTGCTCGCGCGGCAGGAACGCACCGAACTTCTCGGCCAGGTAGAGCAGAATCGCCCCGGACTCGAACACCCGGACCGGCTCGGGAAGGCTACGGTCCAGCAGGGCCGGAATCTTGGAATTGGGGTTCACCTGCACGAAGCCCGAGCCGAACTGGTCGCCGTTGTAGATGGTGATGAGCCAAGCGTCGTACTCGGCGCCCACATAGCCCAGCGCGAGCAACTCCTCCAGCAGGATGGTGACCTTCTGGCCGTTCGGCGTGCCCAGCGAATACAACTGCAGCGGATGGCGGCCGACCGGCAGTTCCTTGTCGTGCGTCGGCCCGGCGACCGGCCGGTTGATGCTGGCGAACTTGCCGCCGCTGGCCTTGTCCCAGGTCCAGACCTTCGGCGGGGAGTATTCGGGGGTGGCGGTCATCATCTTCTCCGTCAGACGCGGTAGGGGCCCGACCGCCATTCACCGCGGCCGGGGAAGGAAGCCTAGCAAGGCCTCGGCCGTCTCGCCCGGAGATTCTTCCTGCAGCGTGTGCCCGCCGGACACCGCGTGGCCCCGCACCTCCAAGGCCTTCTCGCGCCAGGTGTCCAGCACGTCGTAGAGCTTTCCAACCACGCTATCCCTGCCCCACAAGACCAGTAGTGGCGCTTGCACGCGCGCAGCGTTGTCCGCGGCGTCGTGCTCCAGGTCGATGCCAGCCGCGGCCCGGTAGTCCTCGCAGATGGCGTGAACCGTTCCCGGCCTCCGGTAGCAGCGCAGGTATTCCTGAATCAGCGGTTCGCTGGGTACGCCCGACGTACGGCTCTGCGCCTGCAAGTGCATGCGCAGGAAGGCCTCCGGGTCGCCCTCGATCAGCCGTTCGGGCAACGGCGCGGGCTGAATAAAGAAGAACCACCAGAAGTACCGCGTCGCGAACTCGCGGTCCGTCCGCGCGTACATCGTCGCGGTGGGCGCGATGTCGAGGACCACGAGGCGCTCCACCGCGTCCGGGTAATCGAGCGCCATACGATGCGCCACACGGCCACCGCGATCGTGCCCGACCACCGCGAAGCGCGAGTGTCCCAGCGCCTGCATAACAGCCATCTGGTCACGCGCCATGAGGCGCTTCGAGTAGTTGATGTGTTGCTCGCCGCCGGGTGGCCGACTGGAGTCGCCGTAGCCGCGCAGATCGGTAGCGACGACGCGGTAGCCGGCCTCGACCAGTCGCGGCGCCACGGCGTGCCAGGTCGACAGCGTCTGCGGATGACCATGCAACAGCAGCACGGGCGGGCCATTGCCCGCCGCCACGCCGTGAATAGCGACGCCCTCCTCGACCGGAATGTCGAAGGGCTCAAAGCCGGGAAGGAAACTAGGGTGCGTCATGGGCAGTATTCTGCACCAGACCCAACACTCATTCGCCGGCTAACTTTGGCGCGAGCCAAGGATGCTGGCGCCAGTGACTATGCTCGAAAGCATCGATCTCGGCCGCAAACTGCAGTGTCGATGCGATTGCATCCCGTCCATTCAGCAAGTCTTCGCGCCGCAAGGCGTCGATGGAAAACGCTATGCGCGAACCATCAGGGAGCTCGACCATCTGTTCCAGCAGGTCGACCCGCAACTGGGCACAGTCAGCGTCGGCGCACAGGACGAGCAGGCGCTGCACCTCATGCGGCAGCAGGCAGATAGGCAGCAACCCATTCCGATAGCAGTTGTCCTGAAAGATGCTACCAAAGCTGCTGCCGATGATGGCGCGGATGCCCAGTTGCGACAGGCCCCACACGGCATGTTCGCGGCTCGAGCCGCAGCCGAAATTCGGCCCGACCACCAGAAAGCGGCTCTGCCGATAGGCGGGCTGATTGAGCACGAACTCGGTGCGCTCGGCGCCGTGGGCATCGAAACGCAAATCAAAGAACACACCGCGCGCGAGGTCGTCACGGGTGATGCCCTTGAGGAACTGCTTGGGCATGATGACATCGGTGTCGAGATTGGCTTGCGGCAACGGCGCGGCCACTCCACTGACGGAGGTGAACACTGCCATTGCCTCAGGCTCCGCCAACGCTACGGACATCGGCGAGGTAGCCGGCCACGGCGGCGGCGGCCACCATCGCCGGGCTCATCAGATGCGTTCGCCCACCGCGCCCCTGCCGCCCCTCGAAGTTGCGGTTGGTGCTGGAAGCGCAGCGCTCACCCGGCCCGAGCACATCGTCGTTCATGGCCAGGCACATTGAGCAGCCGGACTGGCGCCATTCGAAACCCGCGTCGGTGAAGATTTGGTGCAGACCTTCGCGTTCCGCGTCGCGGCGGACTTGGCTTGAGCCGGGCACGATCATGGCGCGCACATGCGGCGCCACCTTGCGCCCAGCGAGTACCTGCGCGGCCGCGCGAAGGTCCTCGAGCCGACCGTTAGTACACGAACCGATGAAGGCGCGGTCAATACGCAGGGATTGCATCGGCGCACCGGCAGCAATTCCCATGTAGGCAAGCGCCTGCTCCATCGCGCGTCGTCGCTCCGGGTTGGGCTCCTCGCGTGGATCCGGAGCCATGGCAGTAATAGGAACCGACTGGTCCGGGCTCGTCCCCCAAGTGACCAGCGGCGCAACGTCTGCCGCATCGAGTTGCAAGTCTTGTTCGAACCACGCGTCGTCGTCAGAGCGCAGGCCCTGCCAGTCCGCCTGTGCAGCCAGCCAATTCGCGCCACGAGGCGCATGGGGCCGACCCTGCAAGAAGGCAGCCACGGCTTCGTCTGGCGCCATCACGGCACCGCGCGCACCCGCCTCAACAATCATGTTGCAGAGGGTCATTCGGCCAGCCACATCAAGCCGCTGCACGGCCTCGCCTGCGAATTCCACAGCGTAACCCGTCGCCCCGGCCACACCGATACGGCGGATGATCGCCATGATTAGATCCTTGGCGCTTACGCCGGGCGCTAACTCGCCGTCGATACGGATACGCATATTGCGTAGCGGTCGGTAAACGATGCACTGGGTGGCCAGCACGTGCTCGACGTCCGAGGTGCCAATGCCAAACCCGAGTGCGCCCAGCGCACCATAGGTGGTGGTGTGACTGTCCCCGCAGGCGATGACCATGCCGGGCAGCGCGATACCCTGCTCCGGCACCACCACGTGCTCGATGCCTTGGCGAGCATCTAGCAGACCGAACATCTCGATGCCCTCTGCACGGCAGTTCTCGCCGAAATACTCCACTTGGCGCGCTGCCTGCGAGTCAGCGATGTACGCGGTGCGGGCCGGGAGCGTCGGATTCACGTGGTCGACGACGCCGAAATTCGCTGCCGGACGCCGAACGCGGCGGCCGGCGGTAGCCAGCCCGGAGAAGGCCTGCGGGCTCGTGTATTCATTCAGGATGTGCCGATCGATATAGAGCAGCACGTGCGCTTCGTCGATTCGGCGAACCGTGTGTGCAGCAACAATCTTGTCGTATAGCGTCAACGCCGCCGCACCAGCACTCACTCGCCGTTGTCCTGCAACAAGCGCCACGCGACGTCCTTGCCCGGCAGCACCCCGCCCCAAGCTTTGCGCTGCTCGCCGAGTGGATCATCGACGAGCCGGCTTTCCGGTCCCAGTTCCATCGTCTGGCGCGAGTGGCTGGCGTAGGGCTGCCAGCGCGGTTCGCCCCGCAGCGACGGGTCACCATGACGCGCGAACGCCGCCCAGTGGTCCATCATCCGTGCCGCGAGTGCCGCCCGATAAGGTGCGCGCCCAGTGAAGGCAATGACCTCCGGAAGGTCGACCACACCAAACACAAACGGAATCTCCATGGCGTGCGCCGAGCCGAAGGGCTTGAAGGTGGACGTCGACTGGTAGGTGAACAAGTACATGTAGACCGGATGGTAAGCGGCCGCAGCCTCTGCCGTCCGTACCGTGGGCAGCAGGAAAAAGGCGTCGGACGACAACTGCACCACCCTATCGCCCCAGTCCGGATACAACCGGCCGTAGGTCGAAAGTAGCTGGGCGGTAACTGCAGGACCGACGGACTCCTCCAACTGACGTTGCAGTAGTTCCCGCGGCTTGCGCTCGAGGCCTAAGTCCTCCACGGTCGAGAAGTAGCGCATCTCCTCACGATTCATGCCGATGAGCACGGGGACCCTACTGCCACGGCCTTCCGCGACGACAGTGAACGGCGTCTCCTTCAGCGTCACGCCGTCAATCTGTGGGCCGAAGGTACCCAGCTCGCTGTGCTCCGCGAACAACTGCTGCTGTGCGTTCAACAGGTCCTGCATGGACTTCGTGGCCAGTTGCGCGGGCGACTCTACCCCGGCGAGCTTAAGGAACTGCCCGGCGAGGCGCACGCTGCGCTGCAAAGCCTGCGAAGTCAGCGTTGTAGGTGTGCCGCTCTGCAGGATAGCCTTGGCGAAGAGACCATCGGCTGCGGGCAGCGAGAGCAGTGCGCCGACGCTGGATGCACCAGCCGATTCGCCGAAGATAGTCACATTGCTCGGATCGCCGCCGAACTTGGCAATGTTGTCGCGCACCCAGCGCAGAGCAGCGACTTGGTCGAGCAAACCTACGTTCGCGCTCTCGGCGTAGTCCGCGCCAAACTCGCCCAATGCCAGAAAGCCCCAGGCACCCAATCGGTAGTTGACGGTCACCATCACGACATCACCACGCGCGGCTAGCCTTGCGCCGTCGTAATAAGTGTTGCGGGTCGACCCCACTACAAATGCACCACCGTGAATCCAGACCATCACGGGCCGCTTGCGTGCGTCCACCCGGGGCGTCCAGACATTGAGAGACAGACAGTCCTCCGCCATGACGGCGTTATTGTTCTCGGTGAGGTCGGCATCAATGAGCTGCGGGCAGGCGGGACCAAAGTCTTGCGCCATGCGCACGCCGGTCCAAGCAACGGGCGCCTGCGGCCCGCGGAACCGCGCCGCCCCCGTGGGCGGAGCGGCGTAAGGAATACCGCGAAAAGCCGTAACACGCCCGGCGGTCTCGCCCTCGAGCATGCCCTGCTCGATCGTCACCCGAACTGGCGCGTGCGATGGCCTGGCCTCAGCGGGCACGACCGCTGGCAGCGCCGAGAGCGCCAGCACCAAGACGAATGTCGAGCATCGAAACACGGGCGTCCTAGAAGCGATAGGTGCCGGTGATCCCGATAGTCCGCGGCCGCACCGTGGTCGCAAAGTACAACGGATCGCCGACACCGTCATGTCCCCGTCCAAGCAGCGGCGTCTTGTTCAGCAAGTTACGGCCGTAGAGGGAAAGATCGAACTCGCCCCAACGCATGCCGAGCCGTGCGCCGAGCAAGGCCACCGCGGGGTCCGCCAACAGGTCGGGGTCGTACGTCGTGGTGCGTGGGTCGCGTTGCGGCGTGACGCCGGTGTCCTTCGCCGTATAGCTGTAGTCTACGCGGAAGTAAGCGCCATGCTCCCACGCGAGGAACTCGTATTCGCTGGAGAAGGTCGCGTTCCACGGCGAGATGCCGAGCGAGTTGCCATCCGCAGCCACCACGGAACGCAAACCCGTGCCACTGGCCGGTGCACCCAGCGCCGTCGACGAAAAGCGCGACTTGGTGTAGCCACCCGACATCGCAAGCGTTAGCCCCTTCACTGGGTGGAACTCGGCAGCGAGGTCGAACCCAGTCACCTTCGCGCTACCGAGATTGTCCTTGTAAGAAGAGGTGAAGCAGCCGTTGGCCGACACCGACTGCTGGATGTCCTTCCAGTCGATGTAAAACACACTGGCCTGCATACGAACCTTGCCGTCAGCAAACTGGTTCTTGGCGCCAATCTCATAGCTCCACAGCTTGTCGGAGTCGAACGTCTCCGGTGCCTGTAGGCCGCCGGGGCAACCAGGGCGGTCGGTCGCAGTGGATGGGTTGTTGACGCCACCCACACGGAAGCCCTTACCGGCGGAGAAATAATAAAGGCCGCCGGCCTCCGGCTCATACGAGAGCCCGACCCGCGGCGTGACTGGCTTCGCTGCTGGCGTCGACCCTTGGGTCGACTCCACCGAACCATCACAAGTCACACAAAGGAGTGGTCCGCCGAATTCACGGAAGAACTTCAGCGTGGTCCGCGCCACGCGCAAGCCCAGCGTGCCCTTCAGCCGTGGGGTGAAGGCGAAGTCCACTTGGCCGAACAACGCGGTCTGCTCGTCCTTCGCCCACTGGTCAATCGTGGCGCTGTACTGGCCACCGATCAGCCCGACACCGAAGATGTCCTCGATGGGAGCGCCGTACACGTCCGTGGACAACTGCGGGAGCTTCGGGTCCACCACATACTGGTTCGTGTACAGACGCGAAGACTGGAAGAGCGCACCGACCACCCATTGCAGTCGAGCGTCGTTATCCGTCGACTGAAGACGAATCTCTTGAGTGAATGAGTTCTGCCGAACCTGCGCATTGGAGACCGCACGGTAGTCCGACACGGGGGCCGTCGGCGTCGGGTCACCGACCAGCGCGAACCAAAGATAAGTCGAGTAGTCCGACGAACGATCCAGACCGCGGTACAGATAAGAAGAATTGGACACCAATTCCACATCCGCGAACTTCCAGCGCACGTTGACAGACGGGAGCGTGAAGGTGTCGTTCGACGGCTGCGGTTGATCCCAGCCCACGCGGAAGCGCGAGTTACCGGCGTCCGAGAGGGATTCCCAGAAATAGCCGTCGTTCTTGCGCTTGCGCTGGTGAAAGATGGCCGGCGTGATTGTGATGTCGTCGCCAAGGGCGAACTTCAGCGACCCGCGTAGCGCCGTGGTCTTCTCGGAGTTGATGGCCTTGTCGGTGACAGCCGTGCCAGAGAATGGCTGGCGATCCACGAAACCACCAACATCGGAATAGAAGCCGCTCAGGCGGAAGCCCAGCTTGCCATCAATAATCGGTCCGCCCACCGATGCGCCCGCCTCATAGCCGGCATCGCCGCCATCGACTTGGCTGCCCTCGGCGCGTGCATAACCGGAATAGCTCTCAAGACTGGGCTCCGGCGTGATGAACCGCACCGTGCCGCCCATGGACCCCGTGCCGAACAGCGTGCCCTGCGGTCCGCGCAGAACCTCGACGCGTTCCAGATCGAACACCTGCGGGTAAACGTTCTCGGTAACAACACCCGTGCCAGAGCGCACCTGAACCGGCGTGTCGTCGATGTAAATACCCGTGGTGGAGGCACCGACGCCGGAAGCCACACCGCGAATAGCGATGGAACTGGTCAAGCCATCCGTGGAGGGAGCGAACGTCAGGCCGGGTGTGAAACGCGCGACATCGTCGATGGACTTGATGCCCTGCTGGTCCATCTGCTCCTGCGAGTAGGCGCTGACGCTGAGCGGGACCTTGTCGAGGGATACCGCGCGACGGGTGGCAGTGACCACAATCTCGGCGAGTTCCTCAGCGCCCCCCGTTGGCGGACTCGCTGTCTGCGCCGCCACCAAAGCGGGAGCACCGAGACCCAGCAACAAACCCGCAACGCGACTCTTTCCAGCCATGACCGCTCTCCAAACACAGAATTGACCCCATCATCCGCGCGATGCGCGAACGGGAGCAGAGGGGTAAGGCTTAATTCTGTGTTAAGTAATAACTTAACATAAGGGTCGACGGCTACTTGGGCAGCGCGTCCCCTTGGCGCCAGGGCACCGGCTTCAGACTGTCCTGCAGCAGGCCAAGGAAGGTACTGGCGCGCGCCGTTCGGCCGCCGCGCTTGTTGAGCAGCACCACCACGTCCGCCGACGGCAGGCGCAGATGCGGCAATACCCGGACCAAACGGCCGCTGCGGAGGTCATCCGCCACATCCCACTCCGACCGCACCACCAAGCCGCAGCCGCGCAGCGCCCAAGTGCGCACCACTTCGCCATCGTTGCTCGACATGACCGGCGCAATGCGCACCGGGACGGTACGGCGCTGCTGGTCGACGAAACGCCAGAGCGTCACGTCTTCCTCGTTCTGTCGGAGTGCCAGACAATCGTGCCGCAAAAGATCCGCCGGCTCGGCAGGTTCGCCGCGCGCCGCCAAGTAGGCCGGCGAGGCCACCAAAAAGCGCTCATTCGCGGCGAGGCGCACCATGACCATCGACGAGTCCTTCAACTCCCCAATGTGGATGATGAGGTCCCAGTGACCGTCCTCGGCTGCCACCGGTCGGTCCGTCAACGTCAGGCTGACTTGCACCGACGGGTGCTGCTCCCTGAAGTGCGCGAGCAACGGAGTAATGAAACGGCGCCCGAAGCCGAGCGGAGCCGCAATCCGCAGGTTACCGCTGATGACATTGCGGCGCAGATTCAATAGGCCCGTGATGTCGTCCAGATCGTCAAGCAAGGTACGAGAACGATCGAGGAGCAGTCGCCCCTCCTCCGTCAAGCGGAGACGTCGCGTGGAACGCTCCAGCAGCAGACAGCCAACCCGCGATTCCAACTGGCGCAGGCGCTGCGTCACCGCCGAGCGGGAAACCCCCAACTCACGCGCCGCTGCCGCCAGCGAAGGCGCGTCTGCGACCGTGACAAAGAACCGCAGATCCGCGGAGTTCAGGGGTTTGGCTCCGCCAAGTTCCCTGCCTCATTCCCCTGCAGGGCCGCCCGCAATTGCTGCGCTGTCAGCGTCCAGCCGAAGAAACTTTCGACGTTGAAGATCGTGGCCTCATGCGCGGCCGGCGGGCCTGCCTGCATGGTGCCGTCCGTCACCAGCACCGGCCAGTACTCATGAAAATACGCATCGCGCAGCGTGGACTCCACGCACACGTTCGTGGCGATGCCCACGAAGAATAAATAACGAATGTCCCGCACACGCAGCACCGAATCCAACTGCGTGCCAGCAAAGCCGCTATAGCGCGTCTTGAGCACCACCAAGTCATCGGGCTCCGGCGCCAGCTCCGGCACAATCTCGAAGTCCCAAGTGCCCTCCACCAGCAACTGCCCCTTCAATTCGGGGCGCTGCCGCATCAGGCACAGGGCGGTTTCCTTGCGCGGGTTGGGCGAGGCGGCTCCACCGCCGTTGCTCAGGTCGGGCTTGTAGCCGGTTTGCAGGTACACCACCGGCACGCCGCGCTGGCGGGCATCCGTGAGAATGGGCGCCAGCGTGGCTACCACCTGCCCTGCCGCCGAAATATCCACCCCGGCGAGATCGAGCAACCCCTTGGGGCTGGCGAAAGCGTTCTGCATGTCCACCACGATGATGGCAGAGCGCGCGAGGTCGAGTTCGAGCGGCTCGGGGCGTGTGGGGAGCGTGGTGGTGGGCATGGTAGTTGCTGTCCTCAGTGTTTCAGTCGTCTACAGCAACCAGTATCCCGGCAGGCGGCTCAGTACCCGTGGTACCACCCAACTCAGCGGCGCTCACAGGAAACTGTTGCACCACACCTACATGCTGGCCCGCCAAGGGTACCTGTGGCGTACGGTTAATGCCGAACGAGAAAACGTCCGGGCGTGAATAATGCCCGGCGGCGTCCGCAAAGTACTTGGCAAAAGCGATGATGCCGAGGTCAAGGTCCGCATACAACACGGCTTCTTCGTCACGGTGCGGCGGCGCCAACCACTTGCCGTCCGGCCCCATGAAGCCTGTAAGCCCACCACCAAGCGACGGCGCATCGAGCCCAGCCGGAACGCCCAAGCGATCGATGACTTCCTGGCTCACCCGCCCCTGTACTACCACCACGTAAGTCTGGGCGCAGATGGCATGAGCACTGGCCAGCGTGGTCGAGTAGTGATCGAAATTCCCGGCGTTGGGGTCGGCATGGGTAGCGCTGATAGCCGGCCACGCAGAGATATGAATTTGCTCGCCCAGCGCAGCCAGCGCATAACGCGCCAGGTCCATACTGTGTTCGAAACAAATAAGCCCGCCTACTTTCGCGAACCCCGTGTCCACCACGAAGACGTCGCGACCATCGCCTCGCCCCCAGACCGTCCTCTCGGCATTCGTCGGATGCAGCTTGCGGTGACGCGCGACCAACTCGCCACCCGGTGAAAAATAAGCTTGGGTGTTGTAGAGCGTGCCACCGTCGCGCTCGTCAACGCCGAGGACCACCCACACCCCTGCGGCACGTGCCGCCTCGCCAATCCGCCTTGACTCCTTGCTCGGGAGTTCGATGGAGTTGTGATACAGCTCGGCGAATAGAGGTGCCCCGTACTTGGTGGTGTGCGACCAGATCCAATACGGGTAGCCAGGCAGGTACGTTTCGGGGAAAGCGACTAGCTTCGCGCCATTGCGGCCTGCCTCGAGAATCAGTTCACAGGTTCTTTCTACGCCGGCCTGAAGGTCGAGAAACGGCGCGGCGCCGTGGACGGCGGCAACCTTCGCGATGTTCGATGCGCTCATGGACTGCTCCTCGGGATGCCTTCAACCCGAACAGCATAACGCGAGTCAGCCGACCTCAGCGCGGCTTCCCGTATTCATGCATCACCTGCGGCATGGGCAAGGCCTCAAGCGGTGCCTGAATCTCCAGCGGCAACTGCACCGGGGGGCCGCCGCCCAAGCTGTTCTCCATGCCGTACCAGAACGGGGCCGCGGTATCGACCACGCCGCGAATGGGCCGAACAATGCGCGGCGTAATCGACAAGACAATCTCGGTCTTTTCGCCGTCCTTCTTCTTGGTACCAAATAATCTGCCCAACAAGGGAATGTCGCCGAGGCCGGGGATGCGGTCGGCCGTGCCACGTTCGGTGTCGCTGATCAAGCCGCCGAGAATTTGCGTCTCGCCATTCTTCAAGCGCAAGGAAGTGGTCGCGGTGCGAGTGCCCATCTGGTAGGCCAAGGTTCCCGAAACCGCCGAGGTCACTTCCTTGATGATGGAACTCACCTCGAGATTGATCCGCATGGAGACATCGCCGTCCCGGTAGATGGTGGGCTCCACATCCAGCGTCAAGCCGGCGTCCACATACTGCACACTGCCGGTGACTACCGGTTGCAGCGACGTTGCCGTGACGGTATTCGTGATGACCGGAACGCGAGTACCGATGAGAATGCGCGCCTTTTCATGGTTGCGCGCGCGAATGCGCGGGCTGGCCAGCAAATTGCTGTTGCTTAGCACTCGCTTGAAATCGACCGTGACAGGTACGTTCGATATCTGCAAAGTGTTGGAGTTCTGGTACTGGAGGTCGGCCATCACCAGGTTCTGCCCGGCCAATGCCGTCGGCGTTGCGGTGACCAACTCCGGGTACCGAATGCCCAATTGCTCCAAGCGCCCGCGCGATATTTCCAGCACCTCCAGCTCCATCATCACTTCGGCCTCGGGCACATCCAGCGACGAGAGCAAGCGTCGCGCCATCTCGATGGTCTCCGGCGTATCGCGGATGAGCACGGCCGAAGACACATCGTCTACATACAAGGTGCGAACATTCAACATGGTGCGCAGCATCTCCGCTGCCTTGCGCGGATCAATGTTGGTCAAGTAAAAGGTTTGGACCATCTGCTGCTGGTAGTCGCGCTGTTTCTCCAGCGTATTCGGGTAGACGACCACCATGTTGTCGGACAGCACTTGCCGCGCCAATTGCAACTGCACCAGCACCAGATCCATGGCAGCAGCCACGGGTAACCGTTCCGCCACGAGTGTCACCGATCGCTCCTGCTTCACCGCATCATCGAAGATAAAACGCACCCCGGTCTGTTGGGTTAACACCCCGAATACCTCACGGAGCGAAACGTTGGACACGTCCAGAGAAACGACTTTTCCGCCCAGCACTCGCAAGGAAAATGGCGTGGCTGGTGGCGGCACTGCAGGGGACTGTGCAGGGATGGAACCACCGGGATAGCTGAAGGTGTCCATCAGTGCCGCTGTCGGCGGCGGCACCTGTAAGGGCGGCACCGGCTCCAAGCCCGCGGTTGGGTGGAGGACAGAGTCGTGGATGCTGCCTCCACCCGTACACCCCGCCAGTGCTGCACCTAGTGTGCAGCCCACCAGCCAGCGGGGTGTTCGGTGACGCACGGCCCTAGCGGACCGTGAATGGGGTCGGGGTATAAACCACGCCCGTGTTGGAGTAGAGCCCAATCGCTGCCGTGGTGGCTCCGGCCGGCAACACCAGCACCAACCGCGAGTCGCTGAGCACGCTCACCTTGATGTTGGTCGCCGTGCCCACCGAGGCGTACTTCACGCTACTGAGCCCGCGACCACCGATAGTAATCTTCGTGCCTACGCCACCCGCCCAAGGGCTGAAACTGGTAATGGCCAACACGGTCGGGTCGAAGCGGATTCCCTGCACCGTGAACGAAGTGGCGCTCCAGGACTGGTATTTCGGGTTGAACAGACCAATGGCGCCGGTGGTTGCCTCAGCCGGCACAGTCACCTGCACCTGCGCATCACTCAGCACCTTCACCTTGGCGTTCAGGGCCTTGCCAATCTTGGCGTAAGCCAACCCCGTGAATCCCCGACCGTTCATGGTGACCACGGTGCCTACCGGGCCCGCACTCGGCGCGAAGTTCTGAATGTAGGGCTGCGCATAGGTGCCAACGGGCAGCGGCGGCGGCGGCGGAACCGGGGTCGGCGTCGGAGTGGGAGTCGGGGTCGGGGTTGGCGTCGGCACCGGGACCGGCACAGGAACCGGGACCGGCGTCGGAATGGGCGTGGCACCAGGCGCCGTTCCCCACAACTTGCGCAGCAGCGCCATCTTGTCTTCGCGGACTGCAAGCTTGTCGTCCAAGATGCCGCCCGTGTCGCCGCTGTTGGGCGTATAGCACCAGTAGAAGGTACTGCGCATGTTCTTGGAGATGAGGTAGTCCACCAAGGTGTTCTGCCAAATGATATCCAACGCACCGCCAGTGCCGTTGCCGTACTTGCCGCCCCACTCTCCGAGTACCACCGGGTGCGTGGTAGAAAACTTGCCGAACAGCGTCTCCCACTGCACGGCCAAGTTCGTCGGATAAATGGGTGCGGTAAACGTGGACTTCATGAACACGTCCGGTCCATACGTATGGGGCGACAGCACCAGCTTGTATGCCGGAATATTCAACGGCTGATATGCCTGTGGTTGGAAGTCTTCGCCCCAGTTCATCGGCAGCCGCGAATCTTCGCGGCCATCCCAGTTGCCGTTGATGCCCTCCACGAAGATAAGCAAGCGCGGATTGGCAGCGAGGATGGCAGCAGCGGCCTGCTCGACTGCCGGCTTCCAGTAGTTGGCACTGTTGGTCATGTTCGGGTCGCCAGCGGCCCAACGCACTACGCCATAGGGCTCGTTGAACACGTCGATGCCCATAAACATCGGTAGCGCCGCATAGCGGTTCGCCACGAACACCAGGTCACGTACCCAGTTGTCCTGCGTGTAGGCCTGCTTGTTGTAGATGAGATAGAAGTCCGCGGGGTTCGTGACGAACCAGGTCTGGTAGCCGCCTTTGGTGGAGATGCCATGCATGTCCAGCAGCACGTACAGCCCTTGTCGATTGGCCTCGGCCATCCACAAGTCGAGTACCTGCAGCGGCGTCTTGCCAATCAGCTCCGCGTTCTTGTTGGGCTCCATGTAGCTCAGCGTATTGACGGGGGTGGTCACGTAGAGCGTGTCGGGCGCAATGGGTACGCGCACGGCATTGAAGCCCAGCGCCTTGATCTGCGCTATCTGCTCTTTCCAGCCCATGGACCACAGATACTGCGGCTGCATGATGGGCGTGTTGAAGCCGAAGTGGTTGATGCCACGCAACTGAATCTCGCGGTTCGAATCGTCGTAAAGACGTCCGCCCTGAGCAAAGTAGCCAGCGGCACTCGCGGGACCCGCAAGAATGAGTCCCAGCGTTGTGACAAGAGCGAAACTCGCGAGTTCGCGGCAACGCCGCGGGAACGCCCGGAGCGCATCGCGAAGCGACGCTCTGGACAAGGCATGGCGCAAGGCCATGAAAGAGGACACGTGGTACATGACAGACTCCCGAGGAAACAATATCCAGTGGCGGCAACCTACGCCCGCGGCGTAGCCGTGGTCGGTTCGCACGGACACGCTTTCTGGGATGGAACCGTCCGACCGCCGGAAACTGCGACCCACGTACAGGCTGCGGGCGGCGCGGGCAGGTACGCTTGCCCCGGTATCTGGTCGCCCCCGGCCAGGGCAGTGGTCAAGTGCGCAAGAAAATCCTCATCCAGTTCCTGGTCTCGAACCTGTCGACGGTGGCGACCTTCGCCCTGACGGTCGTCTTGTCGCGCCTGCTCACCCCGGGCGAGATTGGCCTGTTTTCCATGGGCGCCGTGCTGGTGGGTTTTTCCCACGTGTTCCGCGACTTCGGCGTCGCCAGTTACATCAAACGCCAACCAGTGCTATCGCCAGAAGTGCTGCGCCCGGCAGCCGGATTGCTCTACACCACCTGCTGGAGCATGGCGGCGCTACTCTTCTTCGGCTCCAACCTCTGGGCACAGTTCCTCGGGCATGCTGAAGTGGCCAAGGTAGTCCGGGTGCTCGCCATCGGCTTCCTATTCATTCCCTTCGGTGCCTTGCCACAAGCGGTGCTGGGGCGCGAAATGCGTATCGAGATCTCGGCATACGTCACCCTCACCGCCGCTGCCGCCTATGTCACGGCGTCCATCCTCTTTGCGCGCGCCGGCTTCGGCTACATGACCATGCCGTGGGCAAATCTGGTCAACATCCTCGTCACCGGCATCGGCTTCCAGTTAGCCAAGCCGGCCGGCGTCGACACCCGCCCCGTCTTCCATGGCTGGGGACGCGTCATCGGCTTCGGTAGCGGTGCCGTTCTGGAACCAGCGCTGAAAGCACTCGATGCCAGCCTGCCCGATGTCCTGCTCGGTCGCATGGCGACACCGCGCCTGGTCGGCCTGCACAGCCGCGCCAACTCCACGGTCGGCATGATCAATACCGCCATCGGCCCGTCCGTGCAGTACTTTGCGCTGCCTTATCTGGCCAAGAAATTCCATGAACAAGCGCCACTCGGCGACGAGATTCGTCGTGGCATGGCGCTGCTTACGGGCATCATCTGGCCTGCGCTCGCCTTCACGGCCAGTCTGGCGACGGCCATCGTCACCTTTCTCTACGGCTCCCAGTGGGTGCCTTCGGCAGTCGCCATTCCTTGGCTTTGCCTCGCCGCAGCGTCAGCGTGTTGGTTCTCTTTGGTGGCGCCCGCTCTTACGGGCATGGGCCGTCCCTATCTCGCTGCGCTTCCCTTGGCCATTTCAGTCACTGGCAAGGCCTGCCTCGCCTATGCCCTCTATGACGGTACCTTGGGTGGCTTCGCGCGGGGCATGGGCTTCGGTGAACTGCTGTCCATTCCGTTCTATCTCTGGCTACTACAGCGCTTCGTACACGTCAGCCCACAGTCCTACCTGCGCGCCGCCTTGCCTTCCGCTGGCGTTGGGCTGGCGGTTGCCGCTACTTGCGCTGCAGTCACCCACTGGCTGCCCAGCGGTACTGCTTTGCCGGTGTTGCTCCTCGTGGCCGTGGTGAGCTGTTTCCTCGTCTGGCTGCTTACTGGCAAATGGCTACAGCTCGCCGCCATCACCGAACTGCATTCGCTGCTGGTCGCACGCCGCCCACCGGAAAGCACTGCGAAGCTATGAGTCCTCCATTCTCTTCGCCGCAGTTCGTGCCACAAACGTTGGTCGCCTATGGTGCCGCTGCGGAGCGCCCCGCAAGACCCAGCACTGCCTGGCGCCTGCGCGAATGGGCGCGGCGGGAGTTCTATGCGCAGCGTGCCCTTGCCGCCATACGCCGTACCGGCCACCTGCCTGCACTGGTTTACCACGACCATAGCTGCGATTGGTTCGTGAACCATGGCGATGTGGCCATTGCCGACACGCTGGTGAACCATGTCGTTCCGCGCGGTCGGGTTCACGTGGAACGCCGCAACTGGCGACCCGCAGGCAGTACTGGCTGGCTTGATGAAATGACCACCCCTCTAACCATCATGGTTTGTGGTGGTGGTTACGTGTTTCTGGATGCCGCTGGCAAGTTGTCACCGCGATTGGCTTCAGATCTCGCCGAGTTCCGTCGCAAAGGCGCGGCGTTTGGCTTGGTGGGCGTCGGCGTGAACCAGTTGACGGAAAATGCCACGCGCCGCGACCTGCAGCCCGACGCTGGAGACATGGACACCCTTCTGGGTCTTTTTGGCGAGGCCGCCTTCGCCAGCGTGCGCGATACGGCCACTCAGGAGTACATCCGCCGCGCCACAGGTCTTGAGATACCCCTCAGTGGAGACCCGGCGCTATTCATGCTGGACCCCGACCACCAAACGGCGCAACGGCCTCACCATGGTCAACGCTTGCAGGTCGGCCTTAGCTTGCCTTTCCACGGCGCCGTGGTGGACCGCCACCTCAACCGCTGCCTGCCGGCTATCGTCGCTGCCCTACGGGAAACACAAGTCAGCCTGAATTGTGATTTCCACTACTTTGCCCACTTCGACAGCGAACACGTATTGCCGCGCCTCCTGGCACAGTTCGGCCTGCATTTCACGGTACATGGCGGCAGTGTTCCTGCCCTGCTGCAGGGCTACGGGCAGTTGGACGCACACATCGGCGGCATGCTGCATTCCTGCATTCTGGCAACCAACCACAACGTGCCCTTGATTGGCCTCGCCTACGACGCCAAGCACGCAGGACTATTCAATGTGCTCGGTCTGCCAGAGCAAAAGCTGGACATGGACCCGGACGCTCTTCGGGAACTGCCAGCGCTGCTCTCATCCACCCTGCAGCGAGGCAACTTCATCGCCGCACAGTTGCTGCGCGCACGCCGTTCCCTGTTGGTTCCCTATCGGCAGGTCATCGCCAAAGCACAAGCACAGCTAGGCGTACAACCATGAACCAGGCACCGTGCGTTTCGTGCGTCATGCCCGTGCGCAATGGGCGTGCCTTCATCCAGGAGGCTGTCACCAGCATCCTGTCACAGGATTACCAAGACTTAGAACTACTGGTGATTGACGACGGCTCCAGTGATTGGGACTACCGAGAACTGGAGCAGCAGGACTCCCGAGTGCGGGTAATCCGCCTTGAAGGCCGCGGCGTTTCATTTGCTCGTAACACTGGCATTGCGGCGGCACGCGGCCGCTATATCGCTTTCCTGGACGCCGATGATTACTGGTTTCCCGGCAAGCTGGGCGCGCAGGTGCGTTACTTCGAAAACCATCCCGAAGCCGGGGTGGTATTTGGTGGGTTTGTGCGCTGGTACCCCGATACAACCGGGCATTTCACGCCACCCGCCACGCTCGCCCACGACTGCAGCCAGACAACCAAAGCTAACCCGGAACGCTCTGGATGGCTCTATTCAAGGCTGTTGCAGGGCCTGCTGGTCGGCATGAATACGGCCGTAGTGCGGCGTGAGCTACTGGAGCGCATAGGCGGCTTCGATACTGCCCGGCGGCTAGGGGAAGACTACGACCTGTGGCTACGCGCCTCGCAGGTCACCGAACTGCACGCGCTGGCCGATACCTTGGCGCTGTACCGCATTCATTCGGCCAGCGCCATGCACAGGCCGGAAGAGCGCAACGGCCTGGCAGAACTACTGGTAAGCGCCAAAGAACGCTGGGGGCTGGGCAACGCCCAAGGGCCATCGCTACAGCCGGCCGAGTTCGCGTGCCGCCTAGGCCAAGTGCACTTCGACCACGGCTACACGCATTATTGGCACGGCAGCGCACGGGTGGCGCAGCGCGAATTCACCGCGGCATTTCTCGCCGGCTTTCGCCGTGGCCGCAGCGCAGCCTACGTAGCGCTGGCCCTGCTGAAAGCACTGGGCCAGCGGCAGCGTTAATTAAGGCAATTGGCGATGGCTGCCATCGCACAGAGGCGCCTTCGTGCTGTGCTTGCAACCGCAGAAATAGGCCTTGCCAGACACTTCCGGGGTGTAGGCCTGCGGCGCAAATTCCGAGCCCTTGTGCGTACCGTCGCAGAACGGCTGCTTTGTGGACTTGCCACAGGTGCACCAGTAATAGGTCTTGCCGGCCTCCACTTCCACGGGAATGGGGGTGCGGGATGCGATGACGGGGTCGGCCATGTGAGTTCTCCTGAGTAAACCTACGTTGGAGTATAGCCCCCGCGCTCGGACCGACAATGGCAGCGGGGCATTTGCCTAGGTGAGGCCACGGCCTGCGAGAGGCAGTTATATACTCCCGCTATGAACCCTATCGTCTACGCCATTCCAGTCTTCATGGCCTCCATCCTGCTGGAGATTGTCGTCGCCCGCTGGAAGCGCGTGCCCACCTACGACATCCCGGATGCGCTCACCAGCCTGCACTTTGGCACGCTCAGCCAGACCATAGGCGCCTTCGTGAAGGTACTGGGCTTCGGTCTCTATGTGGCTGTCTATGAACGCTGGCACGCCATGGAACTGCCCGCCAATGCTTGGTGGGTGTGGGTGGCGGCGCTGGTGGTCTACGACCTCATCTACTACTGGATCCATCGCTTCGGCCACGAAGTGAACTGCCTTTGGGCGGCGCACCAGGTGCACCACTCCTCTGAGTACTACAACCTCTCCACCGCGCTGCGGCAAAGCTCTACGGGTGCCGTGGTGGGCTGGCCGTTCTATCTCGTAATGGCCGTAGCGGGCGTACCGCCACTGGTGTTCGGCGTAGTGGCCTTAATCGACCTGCTGTACCAGTACTGGGTCCACACCGAACTGGTGCGCAAGCTGGGCTGGTTCGACCGCGTGTTCGTTTCGCCTTCGAACCATCGCGTGCACCATGGGCAGAACGACTACTGCATCGACCGCAATTATGGCGGCATCTTCATCGTCTGGGACCGCCTCTTCGGCACGTTCCAGGAAGAGCGCGATGACGAGCCCGTGGTGTACGGCATCCGCAAGCCGCTGCAAAGCTACAACGCCGTGTGGGGCAACCTGCACGTGTGGAAAGAACTTTTCGCGAACAGTTGGCAAGCGCTGCGCCGCGGCAAGCTAGGCGATGCTGTAGCTGTGTTCTTCGCTCCGCCCGCGGGCTGGGGCCAGCACGTGGAACACCTCGACCCCGCCAGCGTGCGGCGGTTCGACACGGGCGCCCCGCGCACCGTGCGCCGCTATGCGCTGGTGCAGTACGGGCTGCTAAGCCTCTATGCCACGCACTTCATCGCTGTGGCCCCACAGCTGCCATTGGGAACGCGCGCGCTCTACGCCTGCGTTATCGCGGCAGCCACCGTGTCGGCCGGCTGGTTGATGGAAGGGCGCAAGTTCGCTCCCGCCGTGGAGGCACTGCGCTTGGTTCTGCTCGGTGGCGCCTTCCTGCTGCTGCCCGACTGGTTCGGCTGGGTGCCCACACAGCAAGTGAAGCTGGCGGTGGTAGCGCTGCTTGCTACGTCTTTGGTGTGGCTAGGCTTGGGGCTGGTGAAAGCCCCGGAAGAGTCGCCCACCCTGTAGGAGCGAGCTTGCTCCCGGCCGTCGCCATCCTGTAGGAGCGAGCTTGCTCGCGACTCTTGGAATCGGGAGCAAGCTCCCTCCTACAAGCAACCCACTGCCGCTGTGGGAGCGAGCTTGCTCGCGACTCTTAATGGTCGGCGCGCACGCCACCGCGAGCCGCGAGGAACGCCAGCACTTCGGCGGTCTTGGCATTCATCAACGCAATATCGCCACGGCTTTCCACGTTCAGCCGCAACAAGGGCTCGGTGTTCGAGGTGCGCAGGTTCATGCGCCACTCGGCGTGCGCAATGCTTACGCCGTCGGTGAAGTCCAGCTCCGCGCCGGGACCGAAATGCTCTTGCACAGCCGCAATTACGGCCTTGGCATCCGGAATCCGCAAATTGATTTCGCCGCTAGCCGGGAAGGCAGCAATACGCTCCTGCACCAATTGGCCGAGCGTCTTGCCGGTCTGGCTCACCAACTGCGCCACCAGCAGCCAGGGCACCATGCCGCTATCGCAATAGAAGAAGCGGCGGAAGTAATGGTGCGCGCTCATCTCGCCGCCATAAGCAGCATCTTGCTCGCGCATCTTCGCCTTCATGAAGGCGTGCCCGCTCTTGCACATGACCGGCATACCACCGGCTTGCTCGGCAATAGCAATGGTGTTCCACGTAAGGCGCGGGTCGTACAGCACCCGCGCGCCCGGCTCCTTCGCAATGAAGGACTGCGCCAGCAAACCGACGATGTAGTAGCCCTCCAGGAAGGTGCCATGCTCGTCGAAGAAGAAGCAGCGGTCGTAGTCGCCGTCCCAGGCAATGCCGAAGTCGGCACCAGAAGAGCGCACCAACTCCGCCACGCGGCCTTGGTTAACCACGAGCATGGGGTTCGGCACGCCATTCGGGAACGTTCCATCGGGAGCATGGTCGAGCTTCGTCCAGCGGAACGGCAGACGGCCTTCGAGTTCGTCCACAATGAGACCAGCACCGCCATTGCCCGCGTGGCATACCAAGTGCAGCGGCTTCAACGTCGCCACGTTCACGTAGGACATGAGGTGGTCGAGGTAGTCCGCCATGGCGTTTACGGGCGTTACTTTGCCCGGCGCTGCGGGCTCGGCAAACTCGCCCGCCTCGGCCAACGCACGGATATCCTGCAGGCCCGTGTCGCCGCTCACCGGCTTCGACTGCTCGCGCACGAACTTCATGCCGTTGTAGTCCGGCGGGTTGTGGCTAGCGGTCACCATGATGCCGCCATCAGCGCCCAAGTGGCCCGTAGCGAAGTAGACGCCTTCCGTGCCGCACAGGCCAATGTCCTCGACATCGCAGCCTTGGTCCGTTAGACCCCGGATGAGCGCACTGCAAAGCTCCGCACTGGAAAGACGAATGTCGCGGCCAACCACAACACGCTTGCAACCCAACCAGACGGCATAGGCACGGCCGACGCGATAAGCCACGTCCGGGTTCAGTTCATCCGGAATACGCCCGCGAAGGTCGTAGGCCTTGAAACCGGAAATGCTAATGCGTCCAAGCGATGCCATGGGGGAAATTCCTGAAGGAAAAGTCGGTGAGGAAAGAATGCTAGCGAAGTAAGCTCAAGCGGGTGGTGTCGAGTCCAACGACGTACTGCCCGCCACCAGCAGTTCTACCGGCCCGCGATGACTGAGGAAGCCGCGCGGACTGGCCGTGGCGCCATACGCGCCCGACATGCCGATGACGACAAAGTCGCCTTCCGACGCTACTGGCAGTTCTACACGTTGTGCGAGTACATCGAGCGGTGTGCACAAGGGACCGCAGATGGTGACAGTTTCGGTGGCAGCGCCTGACGGAAGAGTCGCGAGCAAGCTCGCTCCCACAGGAGAATCCTCTCCCTTGTGGGAGGGAGCTTGCTCCCGACTTTCTTGTGGGAGGTAGCTGGCTGCCTCTACCACTTGCACCGGGAAATTGCGACGTAACACTTGGCCCAAGTTGCCGCTGGCTGCCAAGTGGTGGTTCATGCCGCCATCGCACACCAGGAACACTTCGCCACGCGAGACCTTGCGGTCGACGACGCGAGTGACGTAGCGCCCGGCAGGCGCCACCAAATAGCGGCCGAGTTCCAGCACCAAGTGCGCGTCCGGGAAATCGGTCGCCGCGCGCACCACCAACTGGTGCAGGGCTGCGCCAATCGGCGCAAGTTCGAGCGCCTGCTCACCCGCGTGGTACGGCACACCAAAACCACCGCCGAGGTTCAACACGCGTACTGGTGCGGGTGCATGCGGCGCGAGCGCCACCGCGGAGGCATAGCAATGTTCCAGCAAGGCCACCACGGTGGCCGCGTCCAGCATCTGCGAACCGGCATAGAAATGAAAACCAGCGAACTCCACCGGGAGCGTCGCCATTAACTGCAACACCTCCGGCGCAGCTTCGGCGTCGATGCCGAACGGCCGCGGCCCGCCGCCCATGCGCTGGCCTGCACCGCGCAAGGTAATATCAGGATTGATACGCAGCGCCACACGCGGACGAACACCAGCGGCTTGACCCGCTACAGCAATCGCTCGTAGTTCGCGAACGCTTTCGCACTGGAACAAGACAGCGGCAGCTACACCGGCACGAATGTCCTCCAGCGACTTGCCTGGGCCGGCAAAACCAATATCGAAGCCACGCGGCAAATGGCCTTCCAAAGCTACTGCCAGTTCACCACCGGAGGCCACATCGAAGCCATCCACTCGTTGCGCGATGTATTCCACGAGGGCCGGTAACGGGTTGGCCTTCACCGCATAGTGCAGGCGCACTTCGGTGGGCAATACGGCACGCAGGGCGGCCAACTGCGCGTCAATCACGGCAGTGTTGTAGACATAGAAAGGCGTCCGTCCTGCGCGCGCCGCCAAGGCTTGCAATTCCGTAGCCGTCTCTGCGGTGGCCACAGCAGCAGGGTTCATGCCTTCGATCATGCCAAACCCTTCATGGCTTGGCCCGCCTCAGCGGCAAGCATTACACGGTCAAACTTGCCATGCGCTGTCCGCGGCAGTGCCGAGCGCCAGACGATAGCGGCCGGGTACAGATAGGCGGGCAATGCCGTACGCAATGCTTGCTCAAGAGCGTCCTGATCACTTTCCTTGGATCTCGGCGCCGTCACGAACAACACCAGTTCATGGCCCAGACGTTCATGGGGCAACCCCACCAACACGGCATCACCGACCAGCCCGGTGCTGTAAGCCACCTCCTCCACTTCGGTGGGGCTCACGCGATAACCGGACGTCTTGAGCTGGCTATCGCGTCGGCCAGAGAAAAACAGGAAACCTTCATCATTACGCCAGACGGTATCACCGGACCACACGGCGCGACTGCCTTGCATGAATTCCGGGGCAGGCCGAAAACGGGCCGCCGTGGCCATCGAGTCGCCCCAGTAGCCCTGTGCAACGAGCGGCCCCGAGTGCACCAGTTCGCCTGGTTCACCCGCGGCACATTCCGAACCATCCTCGCGCAGCACACGCACATCGGCATTCGGAATCGCTATACCGATACTGTCGGGGTGTTGGTCAATGTGTTCGGCAGGAAGATAGGTGCTGCGGAAAGCTTCCGTCAGGCCATACATCAGGAACACTTTCGTCCGCGGCCAATGCTGGCGTAGTTTTCCCAGTACCGCTTGCGGCAACACACCGCCGGAGTTGGTGACATAGCGCAGGTGCTCACCCACGCTGGTCGGCCAGTCCTGCCCCACCAGTGCACTCCACAAGGGCGGCACGCCGGCCAAACCCGTGATGCTCTCGCGGGAGATGGCCGTCACCACGTCGCGGGGCAGTAGGTAGTCGTGCAGCACGACCGCGGCGCCGGAAATAAACGCGGTGGTGAACTGACTGAATCCATAGTCAAAGCTGAATGGCAGCACCGCGAGCAGACGGTCTTCCTTGGTGTTACCAAGATACTGCGCGACGCTCACAGCGCCGACACAAAGATTCAAGTGACTGAGCATGACGCCCTTCGGCCGACCTGTGCTGCCCGAGGTATAGAACAAGGCAGCGAGATGGTCAGGCCCGACCGCCGGCAAGGCAGAACCGTCTTCGAGTTCGGCGGCCACGAAGGGCAGCACACGCAGCGAAGGGGGCAACAGCGCTGGAAGTTCCGGCACGGTGTCGGCATCGACCAGCAACACCAAACGCAAGGCCGGCAGCGTTACCAACTCCGGCGCCAACTGCGCCAAGCGCGCGGCAGAAGTGACCAGCAGTACTGCGCCGGAATCCCGCAGGACATGGGCAGCCTGTGCCGGCTTCAACACGGAATTCACCGGAACGAACACGCCGCCGGCTGCCGCAGTGCCAAAAGCTGCGACCACTTGCTCCACTTGCTTGGGCAACCAAATCGCCACTCGTTCGCCAGCTTGCAGGCCGAGCGCTACGGCGCCGCGGGCAAAGGCCTCCACGCGCCAGGCCAGCACTCCGTAAGTGACTGGACGCCCTGCTGCCACCACCGCCACACGGTCGGGGTAGCGGTGGGCCGAGCCCAGCACCAGCGAGTGCAGGCTGGTGGACACGCGCTAGCCCTGCGTGCCCTGTCGGCCGTAAGTATCCTCGAACCGGACGATGTCGTCCTCGCCCAGATAGCTGCCCGACTGCACCTCAACGATGTGCAGGTCCACCTTGCCCGGGTTCTCGATACGGTGCACCGCGCCGATGGGAATGTAGGTGGATTCGTTCTCGCTCATCAGGAACACCTTGTCGTTGCAGGTGACCCGAGCCGTACCTTGCACGACGATCCAATGCTCGGCGCGGTGATGATGCATCTGCAGGCTGAGCGTCGCACCCGGCTTCACTGTCAGACGCTTCACCTGATGGCGTTCGCCGTTGTCGACGCTGTCGTAACTACCCCAAGGGCGGAACACTTCGCGGTGCAGCAGGTGCTCACCACGGCCATTGGCCTTGATGTGCTCCACAATTTTTTTCACGTCCTGCGCACGCGAACGCGGCATGACGAGCACGGCGTCCTTCGTCTCCACCACCACATGGTCTTGCAGGCCTACCGTAGCCACCAAGCGGCTCTCGGAATACACATAGTTGCCATGCGAGTCGTGGGTGACCACATCGCCACGCACTACGTTGCCTTCAGCATCGGGCGTGTGCGCATCGAATAGGCTGTCCCAACTGCCCACGTCGCTCCAGCCCGCATCCAACGGCACTACGGCAGCATCACGAGTCTTTTCCATCACGGCATAGTCGATGGAATCCGCAGGGCAAGCCTCGAAAGCAGCCTTGTCCAAACGGCAGAAGTCGAGGTCGGGCTTGGCACCGGTATAGGCCGCTTCCACCGCCGCCAACATGGCCGGCGCGTGAACCGCCAACTCCTGCAGGTAGCGCCGCGCGCCCAGCAAGAACATACCGCTGTTCCAAAGGTAGTTGCCGGAAGCCACGTATTCTGCGGCGCGCTCGGCATTGGGCTTTTCCACGAAAGCTTCCACAGCATGAACGGGGCCAGCGCCACCGGCATGGCGGATATAGCCGTAACCCGTTTCCGCGCGCGTAGGCACCACGCCGAACGTGACCAACTTACCCGAAGCGGCTGCCTGCATACCCGCCTGCACAGCGCGTTCAAAGGCAGCCACATTCTTCAGCACGTGGTCCGCCGGCATGACGAGCAGCAAAGCGCCCTCGCCTGCCAACTGCAGCGCGGACAGCGCCGCGGCCGCCACGGCAGGCGCGGTGTTGCGCCCGACGGGCTCGAGAATGAGCGCCGCCGCAGGCAAACCTACTTGGCGCAGTTGTTCCGCGACAATGAACCGGTGGTGTTCGTTGCTGACGACCACTGGCGCCTGCACGCCGGGCCACTTAGCCACGCGCAGCGCCGTTTCCTGCAGCATGGTGTGTTCGCCCGTGAGCGGCAGCAACTGCTTGGGAAACTGTTCGCGGGAAAGCGGCCACAGGCGTGAGCCTGCACCGCCGGAAAGGATGACCGGGACGAGTGTCATTCCGTGAAACTCCATCGAAAGTTAGGAGTAGAACGCGGAAATGCAGGCGACCACGTAGGCCAGCTGCTCTTCCTGCAGTTCCGAGAAGATGGGAAGCGCCAGCGTTTCGTTGGCAGCGCGCTCGCTTTCAGGGCAGTCGCCAGGCTTGTAACCCAGGTAGGCGAAACAGCCCTGCAAGTGCAACGGCACGGGGTAGTAGATTTCCGTGCCGACGCCGTTTTCTGCCAGGTATTGGCGCAGTTCATCGCGGCGCGGCACGCGCACGATGTACTGGTTCCACACGTGCCGGTACCCCGCCTGCGCCTGCGGAATGCGCACCTTGCCGGCCAGGCCCGCAGCCGTGAAGGCCCGTTCATAGAACTGCGCGTTCTTCTGGCGACCGCGCGTCCAGCTGTCCAAGTGGCGCAGCTTGATGTTCAACACCGCCGCTTGCAGTTCATCGATACGGAAGTTGCCACCAATCATGCTGTGGTAATACTTCGGCTTGCCGCCATGCACGCGCATGACGCGCAGACGTTCCGCCAGGTCGCCGTCCTGTGCCGTGCACAAGCCAGCGTCGCCAAAGGCGCCGAGGTTCTTGGTGGGGAAGAAACTGAGGCAGCCCACATCGCCCAAGCTGCCAGCGCGCTTGCCGTGCAGGTATTCGGCGCCAATGGCCTGGGCCGCGTCCTCGATGACTTTCAGCCCATAGCGACGCGCTATTTCCAGCAGCGGCGCCATGTCGGAAATTTGCCCGTACAAGTGCACCGGCATGATGGCCTTGATGATGCCACCGGTCTGGCGGTTCACCAGTTCGCCATGGGCACGCTCGCAGTGGTTGTCGATGAACGCCTGTACCGCCTTGGGGCTCAGGTTGAACGTGGCAGGGTCGATGTCCACGAACAGCGGCCGCGCGCCTACGCGCGCAATGGTGCCGCCGGTGGCGAAGAACGTGTAAGGGCTCGTGATGACTTCGTGCTCGGGGCCGATGTCGAGGGCCATCAGCGCCAACAGCAGCGCGTCCGTGCCGGAACTGACGCCAATGCCATGCGCCGACTGGCAATACTCGGCGCAGGCTTTTTCCAGCGCCGTGACATTGGGGCCGAGGATGAACATCTGCGAATCGCAGACGCTCTCGATGGCTGCCATGATTTCCGCCTTCAGCGGCGCAAACTGCGGCTTCAGGTCCAGCAGGGGGACAGTCATCTGTTCCAAGGTATTTCCTTCGCGGTATCGTCAGGCTGCCGGCACGCGGTCACCGCGGCCGATGGCGTAGTAAGTAAAGCCCTGGCGGCGCATGAGCGCCGGGTCGTAGAGGTTGCGGCCATCGAACACCACGGGCGTGGCCAACGCGGCCTTCAAGCCGTCGAAGTCCGGGCTGCGGAATTCCTTCCACTCGGTGAGGATGGCCAGCGCGTCGGCGCCAGCCACCGCTTCTTCACCAACGGTGCAGAGCACCAGCCTGCCATCGGCCAACTGTGCTTCATAGAGGCGCTGCGTTTCTTCCATGGCTACCGGGTCGTAGGCACGCACCTTGGCACCTGCGGCCCACAGCGCTTCCATCACGACGCGGCTCGGGGCCTCGCGCATGTCGTCGGTGTTCGGCTTGAACGCCAAACCCCATAGCGCAAACCTTTTGCCGGCGAGGTTCTTGCCGAAGTGCGCCTGAATTTTTTCCACCAGCACGCTCTTCTGGCGACGGTTGCGCTCTTCTACGGCAGCGAGGATGAGGGCCTCGAAACCGTATTCGCGCGCGCTGCGCTCGAGCGCCTGCACGTCCTTCGGGAAGCAGCTGCCACCGTAGCCCGCGCCCGGGTAGATGAAGTGGTAGCCAATACGCGGGTCCGAACCGATGCCGATACGCACCTTTTCAATGTCAGCGCCCATGCGCTCGGCGAGGTTCGCCAGTTCATTCATGAAGCTGATCTTGGTGGCCAACATGGCATTGGCTGCGTACTTGGTCAGCTCCGCCGAGCGGATATCCATGACGATGAGGCGGTCGTGGTTGCGCGTGAACGGCTCGTAGAGCGCACGCAGCAGTTCCGTGGTGCGCGGGTTGTCCGTACCCACCACAATGCGGTCTGGCTTCATGAAGTCGCTGATGGCAGCGCCTTCCTTCAGGAACTCCGGGTTCGACACCACGTCGAATTCCGGCGCCGTTTCACGGGTAGCGAGCGTTTGCTCCAGTCGCGCGCGCACTTTGTCGGCAGTGCCCACCGGCACGGTGCTCTTGGTGATGACGACCTTGTAGCCGTCCATGTGCTTGCCGATGGTTTCGGCCACGGCGAGCACGTAGCGCAGGTCCGCGCTGCCGTCTTCGTCCGGGGGCGTGCCCACAGCGATGAACTGGAACAAGCCATGGTCCACGCCGGCCTTCGCATCGGTGGTGAACTTCAAGCGGCCCTTCGCCATGTTGCTGGCGATGAGTTCGTCGAGGCCCGGCTCATGGATGGGCACGCCGCCTGCATTCAGCAGGTCGATCTTGCGCGGGTCTACGTCCACGCAGACCACGTGGTTGCCCATTTCCGCCAAGCAGGCGCCCGTTACCAGCCCCACATAACCGGAGCCGAAGATGGTGAGTTTCATAGCGTCAGTTTACCCGTAAAATGTCTTTCAAAACCGTGAATTGCAGCCGTTTTAGCTAAGCGGACTCAACTAGCGGCTGCCCCCAATACCGTTGCCAGTTCCGCGGTGCGGCCAGCACGTGAAAAATTCTTGGCCCGCGCCGCCGGCATGACCGGCGCGATGCCTGCCACCACTTGCTTCAGGAACGCGCCTAGCGCGGCTTCGATGGCAGCCTCGTCTTCGAGCGGCGCGGTGGTGCCCAGTCCTTCAGCAGCCAGCAGGCGTGTGCACTCGCTGCCCTCGCCCACTAGCCCGAGCACGGGCCGACCAGCGCGGAAATATTCGTAAACCTTCGCCGGCACTTGCGGGTTGTTTTGCTCGCCTTGCAGGAGCAGTAAACCGTCCGCCTGCAGCATTTCCAGCAGCGCCTCGCGGTAAGGCAAGGCTGGCCGCCAAGCCACCCAGCGCTCCAGCCCCAGCGCCGCCGTCAGCGGGCGATACGTCGCTTCCGCCTGCGAGCCGCGGAACACCACGCGCACCGGGCGGCCGTCGAACTCGCCTTCCGGTAAAGCCTGAGCCAAGGCCTGCAACAAGGCGCGGGGCGTACGTACCGCATCACTCACCAGCCCGCTGTGCAGCAACAACAAGGGCTTCTGGGGCGGCGCAGCCGAAGATGACTGAGCGACCGAAGGGGCACCCGCCACCAATGTCTCGGCCGCTAGTGCAGGCGCCAACAATGCCGCGTCTAGTGCTTCGGCCGCCAGAAAATCGCCTTCGTCGTAGCCGTTCTCCACCACATGCAGACGCGCGAGTGGCAGCGCCGGGTAGCGGCTGTGGAAATCGGCGCGGGCTGCAGAAGTGGTGAAGACGATGTGCGCGGCGCGGCGCGCGACGCAGCGTTCCACGAAGACTTGGGCGCGGTGGCGCAGTCCACGCGTTGCCGCGGAAGCACGCCCCGTGAGCGGGTCGCGCAAGTCTGCGACCCACGGCAAACCCGTGGCGCGGTGCAAGGCCCAGCCCACCAATTGTGCGGAAGGAATAGGCGAAGTGGAATAGAGAACAGCCGGGCGTGAGCGGCGGATAGCCCGCAAGCCCGTGAAGAAAGCCGGCACCACCCAAGTCCACCAGCGGTCGGGCAAAGCCATGGCGCCAAGATATTTCCCGCGAATGGCCAAGTGCCGTGCAGTGTCCAGCGCGAAAGCGCGCAGCACCGGCACGTCGGCGGGAATCTCCGCGAGCTGATCGTCGGCGCATTCGGCGTAGGCGCGTTCGTGAGCCGTGAGCACCGTCGGCGCCCAGCCCAGCCCGCGCAGGTGTTGCACGAAGCGCAACGTGCGCTGCAAGCCGCTGCTGCCCTTCTGTGGTGGAAAGTGGAAGGCCACCATCAGCACACCGCGTAAAGGAGCTTGCTCTTGACTGGCCATCAACCCAACCCCGCGCGACGCTGCAGGGCGGCCACGCAACGCTCGGCCGTGTGACCATCCCACAGCGCCGGCCGCTGGCCCTTGGGCCAGCGGCCAGCCATCACGTCTTCGAGACGCGCGGCCAGCTCTGCCGGCTGCACAAGCCGGTTGGTGCCTTCGCTTACGGTGATCGGGCGCTCCGTATTTTCACGGAGCGTCAGGCAAGGAATGCCGAGGTACGTGGTCTCTTCCTGCACACCACCGGAATCGGTGACCACTGCCACGGCGCCTGTCACCAGGTTCATGAACTGCACATAGCCCAGTGGTTCGGTGAGCGTAATGCCCGCGGCGCCTTCCAGCGCTGCCATCAAGCCGAACTCCTGCAGACACTGGCGCGTGCGCGGATGCACCGCGAACACCAACTGCAGGCGCATGGACACGGCCACGAGTTGTTCCACCAACGGCCGCAAGGCCACCGCGGTATCGACGTTCGAAGGCCGGTGCAGCGTAACCACCGCATAAGGCCCACAGCCCAAACCCAGCGCTTCGCGCGTCGGGTCCGCAGCGATGGCCTCGCGCAGTAGTTCATAGCTGTCGAGCATGATGTTGCCGACAAAGTCGACTTTCGCCATGTCCACGCCTTCCCGGCGCAAATGCGCATCGGCGTCGGGCGAAGGGGTCCAGTAAACGTCGCAGATGGCGTCCGTCACCAAACGGTTGATCTCTTCCGGCATGCGGCGGTCGCCGCTGCGCAGGCCCGCTTCGAGGTGTACCACGGGAATGCCCAGCTTCGTGCCCACCAGCGCACAAGCGGCGGTGCTGTTCACGTCGCCCACCACCACAATCCAATCGGGGCGTTCGGTCAGCGCCACTTTTTCGTAGGCCACCATCACGCCGCCCAATTGCGCGGCATGCGAACCGCTGCCCACCTCAAGGTGAAAATGCGGCTGGGGCATGCCCAAGTCGCGGAAAAACGCGTCCGACATGTTCGGGTCGTAGTGCTGCCCGGTGTGCACGATTTGCGGCTGCGCCCAGGCCGTGGCTGCCAACGCGTGGTACAGCGGGGCCACCTTCATGAAATTCGGGCGAGCAGCGGCAATGAGATGGATTTTCAGCACTGACGGGTCCGGAATTAAGTCAAACCGAACTTTAGTGCCATTCGCGCACCCATTTCGGTGTCAAAATCACAGTTCCAGTACACGCCGTGGACAAAAACACCAAAACCCGCATGGCCTTGCCCCGCGCCCCTGTCGTCTCACGCCAGTCGCCCAGTGCCTGGTGGCAAGCATCCCGCCCGCCCGGGGTGCCCACGCTGCCGCACCGGCAGTGGACCTCTAGCGGTCGTGCGGCGCTTTGGCATGCCATCCGTTTGGCTGGCGAAAGCCGTCAGGCGCTGTCGCCCAGCGCCGTGGGTGGCGTACTGGTGCCCACCTACCACCCGCGCACGCTCATCGCCCCCGTGGTGGCGCAAGGCTTGCGCACGGACTTCTACCCCATCACCGCCGAAGGCCTACCGGACCTGAACCAACTCGACGCCTACGCGCGGCTCGACACTTTCGCGCTCGTGCTGCCGCATTTCTTCGGCGCGGGGCGTTCGCTGGCCGGCGTTCGCAAGTGGTGTACCACGCGTGGCATTGCGCTAATCGAAGACTGCGCCCACGCCTTGTTCGGCCCCGCTGGAGAACGCCCCGTAGGCCACTGGGGCGACTACGCCACCGCCAGCCTGTCGAAGTTTTCGCCTACGCCTGAAGCCGGCCTGCTCGCTTCGGGAACCCATGCCCTTGCGCCGCTGCGCCTAGCGCCAGCGCCGTGGCGGGACCAACTAAAAATAGCCAAGGACTTGTGGGACTACCGCCAACTGGCGCGGCAGACGGACGATGACCTGGTCGGCCTGTGCCGGCGCGCGGACAGTGGCGTGGTGCCTTTGGCGCGGCTCGAACCGGACCCGGTGTCCACGGTGCCGGAAGCGTTAGAGGACGGCCGCCTCGGTGGCGCCATGTACGCCGCGCCGTGGCTGGCGCACTTGGTGGCGCGCGAAGCCACCAGCCCCATCGCCGCTGCGCAGCGACGCGCGCATTTCACTACCTATGCGCACTACCTAGGCGGCATGCCCGAACTGCAGTGCCCGGTGCCCGCGCCCGCGGCCGAAAGCGCGCCTTATGTTTACCCCGTGTGGTTCCCCGAAGCCGCGGCTGCCACCACCGCCTACCGCGCGCTGCTTGGCGCCGGAGCTGCGGTGTTCCGCTGGGACAGGCCGTGGCCCGGCACACCGCGGCTGGACGACGACTACGGCGGCCGTTGGGCAGAAGAAGTCTTGCAACTTCCCTGTCACCCGTCACTGACTCAGCCCCAAGTGGAACGCACCGCGCTGGCCGTGGCTGCACTAGCGAGGCATTGCTTGTGAGCGAACGTAGACGCACCCAGCGGCATGGCAGCCAAGAACGGTCTGAACGCAGCGAGCACCGTCGTACACGCAGCCGCAGTCACACCACAGCACCCGTATTACTCACCTGGCAACGCTTGCCGGCCAAGCATCTGTTCGACACGGTGGCGCATAGCGAAGCGTGGGACCGGCTGAACGCTGCGCGGGGTGCCCTGCCCTTTCTCGACACCGACGTGCTGCGCCTCGCGTTCCAATCCTTTCGCCCGCAGGGCGTGGAATTGTTGGTGGGCCAAACCGCCGGACAAACGCAGTGCATGTTGCTGGTTCAGCGCATGGGCTTCGGCCGCTGGCAGCTCTACCAGCCTGCGCAAATTCCCTTGGGGCCGCTGGTGGCCGCCACAAACCTGCCTCTCGATGGCATCGCGCGTTCGGCGTTGAAGGCCTTGCCGTTCAGCACATTGGTGCTGTCGTTCACGCAGCTAGACCCGCGGCATTGGCCACCACCGCAAACCGAATCTGCCTGTGTGGTGAAGCGCTACATCAGCACCGGGTGGATCGATTGCGCACAGGACTTCGACAGCTACTGGGCGGCACGCAGTGCCAACTTGCGCGCCAGCGTCGGCAAAGCCCAACGACGTCTGGAAGCGGAAGGCCGCACCCTGCGCATGCGTGTGCTCACAGCCCCTGAGGACATGGCTGAGGCTGTGGCGCGCTACGGCGCGCTGGAAACCAGTGGCTGGAAAGGCCGTAAAGGCACGGCCGTAGCCGCGGGAACGCCCCAGGGCGATTTCTACAAGAACTGGCTGCAGGAAGCCGCCGCGCGTGGCGAAGCGTGCGTGTATGAGTTACTGGTGAGCGAACCGGTAACGAATACTTCGCCGGGCAATGCGAACCCTGAACCCACTGGCGCCGCTGCAGACACAACTGGCGCCGCTGTAGAGCCAACTGGCGCTGCTGCCGAAAAAACCATCGCTGCGGATTTGTGCGTGGTGCGCGGCGATGCGCTCATTCTGCTGAAGATTGCCTACGACGAAGCTTTCGAGCGCTATTCACCGTCCACGTTGTTGCGGCGGGAATTCATGCAAGACCTGCTAGGCACTGGCCGGGTGCGCCGCGTGGAATTCTTTGGGCGCTTGATGGACTGGCATCGCAGGTGGACGGGCGAACAACGCAGCCTTTACCACCTAACCACGTTCCGTTGGCGCTGGTTGGCAAAGCTACGCGCACCGGCCTCGGACAGGTTGTAGCGCCGCGCTAAATGCTGCGCCGGGGACAAGGCAAGAATGCCCCAACCCTGCATGCCGCCTTCAGGCAGCGGTACGGCTCAAGCCCAGTTTTGGTGTTCGCGGTGCCAGCCGTGCGGCAGAAATGCCGCTACGCGGTGGGCTACCGCCACGAAGCCCATCCACAGCGCAAACAGCAAGCAGAACCCGGCAAACAACCCACTCTCAGGCATATCCGTACGACAGCCATAGATGCCAATAGCGACACTACCCAGCGTAAAGCTGAAGTAGGTGAAGAAAATGCCACGCACCGAAAAACCGGCAGCCAGCAAGCGGTGGTGAAAGTGGTCGTTGTCCGCAGCCAACGGCGACTTGCCTTGCAAAACGCGGCGGGTGGTGGAGGCGAACAACTCGAAAATAGGAATGGGCATGAGCCACAGAATGCACACGGGGCTAACGGACCCGTGGCCCGGCTGAACCAAAGCCAACGCGAGCGCCGCGAGCACAAAGCCCAGCAAAGTGCTGCCGGCATCGCCCATGAAAGTGCGGACCCCGCGGTTGAATGAGGAAGGCACGTTGAAGAGCAGAAAGGCGGACAAGGCACCCACCATGCAGGTTGCCATGAGCAGTACCGCGGGCGAGCCATCTTGGCCGCCTACCAACACCACCATGCCAATACAAGCCACCAGCGCCACGCCACCCGCCAAGCCGTCCATGCCATCGAGCATATTGAAGGCATTGATGAGCGCTATAGCGGCCAAAACCGTGAACGGCCAAGCCAGCACGCCCAAGTTCACTTCGCCAAAACCGAACAAATCGCCCAGACCCGCGACCTTGTAGACACTACCGGAGACCAGTATGACGGCAGCTGTCAGGTGCCCCATCAAGCGCACGCTAGCCGGCAAATCGAAGCGGTCGTCCACCACCCCGAGACCCACCAGCATGAAGCCCGTTACCAGCAGCATGACGGCATGGTGATCCAGGCCTTGGGCAGCAAGCGCCGCTACTGCAACACCCGCGAAAATGGCAATGCCGCCGACGACAGGGATTTCGCCGCGGTGCTGCTTGTGGCCGCCCGGACGGTCGAGTAGGCCCACGGCCACGGCCACTGGCCGCAACACGAAGAGCAAGGTGGTACACACCAGAAACGCCGCTACAGCAGCTGTTAGCAAATCCACGAAGGCCTACCTTTTACGATTCAATCCCTGAAGTGACCGCCCGACCCCTTCCCGGAGGCCCTGAGACAGCTTGCCGAAGCTGTGTGCAGATAAAGAGGGCTTAGTTCACAATTATTTTACTGCACCCTGCCCTTTGGTGCAAAAAACACTGTGTCTGCGGATAGCGACAGGTGAGACGCCTTGCCCCACGGAATGCCAACCAGAATCGTCACGCATATTTGGAGTGCATTTCAAAACAAAATGACCAATAACTAGTTAATGATTTCGTGATACATTTCCCGCCTGTGTTCGGTAACCCACCGAATTACTTTTAATGTTTTTTGATTATTGCGTTCCGCGCTGGCGAAAACCGCCACGCATTGATAGGAGATTTACCATGCCCAAGCTTTCCGAATCGGCCCTGAAGGCCAAGATTGCCGAACTCCAGAAGAATCTGGACGATCTGAACAAGCGCAAGAAGCCCGCTATCGACAAGATCCTCGCGATCATGTCCGAGCAAGGCCTAACGCTGGCCGACCTGCAGGGCGCTGCCCCGAAGACCGCTACCCGCGGCCGCAAGAAGGGCGCTGCCAAGCCGGCCGCCGCCAAGGGCAAGGTAGAAGCCAAGTTCCGTGATGCCGCCACCGGCGCCACGTGGACCGGCCGTGGCAAGACGCCGCGTTGGCTGGTAGATGCAGAAGCTGGCGGCCGCAGCCGCGAAGAGTTCCGTATCGTTGCCGAGGTAGCCGCGGCCTAAACCGCGCCTACCCGTGCCTGCTCCGGGTTAATTCACACGGCGTTTACCGTGTAAACTCCGGAGCATGCACAAGATAATCCCGGCGGCTGTTTTGGCCGCCCTCCCCGTTACCGCCCTGGCAGAAAATACTGCCACCCCGGTTTCGGTTCCTTTTGAAATCCGTGGCGACTACGAAAGCTGGGTTCTGCCCGGTAGCGAAGCCATGGGCATGGCTGGCGTAGGCGTCCGCCGGCAAGTGGGCGAACACGGCTTTCTGGGTGTAGACCTTTACGGCGCCGTCCGTGGCGAGCGCGGCGGCTTCATCACCTTGGGCGGTACCGGCGGTTTTCGCTGGCCCCTAAGCGACCGTCTTTCGCTGGAAACTAGCCTGCACCTTGGTGCCGGCGGTGGGCGGGGTGGTCGCGCCCTTTCGGGTGGCGGCCTGCTCCTGCGGGAAAGCGCCGGCCTGCGTTACGAATTCCCTGGCCTAGGCACGGTGCACGCGGGCATAAGCCACGTGGACTTCCCGGACGGCGGCGTTATCCACAGCACCCAGGCTTATGCCGGGTTCAGCTTGCCGTTCAGCGCGCTGTTGCAGGCCGGTGGCCCGGCTACTGCCTGGCAAATGCCCGCGGCATTCGACGCCGGCGGCTACCGCGCGCAGCCCCAAGCCTTCAGCGCGGTGGTGCGTGAAGTATTCGTCGATGGCGGCTCGCGCATGGACGATGGCCGCGTCCAACAGGACTTCACCCTCATCGGCGCCGAGTGGCGCACGGCGTTTGGGGAACACGTCTTCACGCGTATCGAAGCTTCCGCCGCCATGCGCGGCGGCGTAGCCGGCTACATGCAAGTGCTAGGGGGCCTCGGGTTGCAGTACCCGGTCAACCAAAGCGTCACGGTGCATGGTGCCCTTTCCGGCGGCTTTGGCGGTGGTGGCGGCGTAGACACTGCTGGCGGTTTGCTGGCAGCCGCGGATGTCGGCTTGCAATGGGAAGTGGCACCGGCGTGGCAGGTGGATGTGGCCGCCGGCTACTTCGCCGCACCCGAAGGCAGCTTGCGCGCCAAGACGCTAACGCTGCGCGTGGCGCATGCGTTTGGCGGGCTGCCCGCGGGTAGCAGTAAAGCCGCTAGCGACAGCAATGGTGGGCTGACCAGTTCGTTGGCCGGCGTGGAATTCGAACCCCGCGCCCTGCGCGTGCGTTTCGCGGAACAGCATTACTTCAAGGGCAACGCCGATTGGCGCAGCCTGCCGCAAGTGGAAGTGGGCAACCTCGGCTTCCAGTTCGACTATTTTCTGAACCCCGAGTGGTACCTCACGGGCCAGGGCCTCGGTGCGTATACCGGCAAGGCCGGCGCTTACATGACCGGCCAACTGGGTGTGGGCACACACCGTGCGCTAAGCACAAACACTTTCTTTGAAGTGGAAGCGCTGGCAGGTGCGGCAGGCGGTGGCGGCCTTCGCACCGGTGGCGGGCTGGTTTACCAGCTGAACGCCAACCTGGGCTGGCAGGTGAACGAGCACACCGCGGTGCTGCTGGGTGCGGGTGAACTGAAAGCGGCGAATGGCAACTTGCGGGCGCATGTGGCGGGCCTGAGCGTGGCCTACCGGTTCAACGCGTTCACGCCGCGCTAAATCGGGGCATGAACGCTTAGTGCGTTGAGCGGTGCTTGCTCGCTAGCGCACTGCCGTTAGCGCGGGAGTTTCTGCCGCGCGCTTGCGCGGCGGCGTTACGTCGAGAAACGTCCACACGGTCTCTTCGCGCTCCGCGCCCACGCGTACCGCGCACAGGTCCACCAACAGCGGTGTTCCATCCTTGCGCTGCATTTCTACCCGCGCGCGATAGCGTTCGCCCAAGGCCAACGCAGTAGCAGCAGCATTCGTGGTTTCCGTGAACTGCTGTTCAGAGCAATACAAGGCGCGCAGCGTAGGCCCACGCAGTTCGCCTTGTGCATAACCGAACAAGCGTTCCAGCGTGCGGTTTTTCCACACCATGCGGTTGCCGGCCACTTTCACCACGCCGAGCAAGTCGTTGTCGAGCACAGCGCGTTGTTCTGCCGCCAGCACCTGCAAGCGGCTTCGCGCGCGAACCAGTTCGGTCACGTCGTGCAGCATGCAGACGCTTTGGCGCAGCAGGCCGCGGTTGTCGTAAGCCGCCGTGGCGTAAAGCCACACCCGCCGCGTGGCGCCGCGACGCGTCACCATCTCAAACTCCAGGCCATCGATATGCCCGTGCACCTGTAGCACAGCGAGGCAGCCCGGAAACTGCTCACGACTTTCGGCAGAAAGGAACTGGGCGGGACCGCACAGACCCACCACCTGCTCTGCTTCACAGTCGAACCACTCGAGTGCCTTGGCATTCAGTTGCACAAAGTGGCCAGCGGCATCCAGCGTGAAGTGCGCACAAGGCGCGTGGGCGTACGGGTCCGGTGTGGGCGAAGGTTCGCTCCGCGAAAGGATGCGAGATACGCCGTGGGAAATACGGTGGCCCAGCGACTGCAGAGGCTGCAGCCAATTGCGCATGTGGTTCATGCAGCAAGCCTCGCGTAAAGCCCGCTAAGGAATCCCCTGATTACGCCAATGAACCCCGTGATTCAGTTCGCGGATTCAGCTCGCAGGTTCACTTCGTAAATCAAGCGGGCCCCTTCAACCCTCGCTCACCACCGACACATGGCCACCCGCATCGCGGTCTACCCATTGCAGCAGTTCAGGGAACCGGTCCAGGAAGGCGCTGAAACTGGTGCAGCCCAAGGCGCGTTCATCGAACGCCGGTAGCAAACGCACCAGCAACTGCTTCAACAAACCACAGGGAATGTAGTTCTCGCCGCGGCGCTCCACGCATTGGCGCAAGGCACGCTGCAAGGCGGCGCGCGCTTCGTCCATGGTGGGCGCGGCGGTGGCTTCAGGGGCGTGCGCAGGTGGCTGCATGACCACGTGTGGCGATGGGGCTGCAGCCACGTTCCCCGCAACGGCGGGCGAATCCCCGGCGGGAACCCCCTGCTCGCTCTGCGGCGGCTGCGGGAACAGGTTGTGATAGAACTTGAATTCGTTGCACGAAGCGACGAGGAAGCGGTTCGAGAAGCCCGCTACGCCCACGCCGGCAATGAACCGTCCGCTCTGCTTCACCTTCTGCGCCAGGCTGATGAAGTCGCTGTCGCTAGACACCACCACGATGTGCGTCAAGTGCTGGTGCGTGTGCACATCGCTTAGCGCATCCAGCGCCATACGAATGTCCGCGCTGTTCTTCATATTCTGGCCGCGCGGGAACATCTGGATAAGATCCACGCCCGCGATGTTCAGCTGGTGCCGGTAGTTGGCGAACCACTGCCAGTTGCCATAAGCGCGGTTGATGGTGATGTCGCCGAGTGAAGCGGCGTATTCCAGCACCGGCGAGAGGTCCACGATGGGCGGCTGCGGCGTGAACCGGTTTTCGCGGTACCACTGCTCGCCATATTCTAGGTTCCCCAAGATGGCGTGGAAGTTTTCGAAGTCCCAGTAAAGGGCGACTTTCGGGGTGGATTCGCGTTCGGCCATGGAAAAAACCTCGGCAATAGAAAAGCCGGGCCCGCGGACAAACAACATGATGAACCGCACAGTCCCGACGCTAGGGAGTTTACGCCTGTGCCGGCTGCAGCCTAAAGTAAGCCAGTCGGTGCCTCTGCCGACAGGCCATGGAGCGCGGCTTGGGCTGGTTCACCAGACATTTCGAACTGGCCCGCGATGGCGGCCGCGGCAACCTGCCGGCCATGGAAGGGCTGCGCGGCTTGGCCGTGTTTCTGGTGTTCCTGACGCACTACGTCACGCTGTCCCGGCCGTGGGTGGCCGCTGACGGCATCACCGCAACCGTGGCGCATGGCCTGCACACTGTCGGCAATGTCGGTGTAGATCTGTTCTTCGTGCTGAGCGGCTACCTTATCTACGGCGCCTTGCTGCGGCGCCAGCAACCCTTCTTACCTTACCTCGGGCGGCGCATACGCCGGCTTTACCCGGTGTTCATCGCGGTGTTCGTTCTCTACCTGGTACTCACCTTCCTATTCCCAGCCGAGAGCAAAGTGCCACCCGGTATGGGGCCTGCTGCAGCTTGGCTGCTCGCGAATTTCCTGCTGCTGCCCGGCTTGTTTCCCATCACGCCGCTCATTACGGTGGCATGGTCGCTCAGCTATGAGTTTTTCTTTTACCTAACCGTGCCAGTGCTTATAGGTGTTGGCGGCTTGCGCCAGTGGGCCAGCTGGCAGCGTGTGCTGCTGTTCTGCGGCATGGGCGTGGGTTGGCTGGTGCTGGCACCCCATGGCGGCAATGCCCTGCGCATGGTCATGTTCGCGGCTGGCATGGTGCTTTACGAAGCGCTGGCAGCCAGCAGTGCCGCAGTGAGGGCAGCAAAAGACGCTAGCGCTCCGTCGATGAATACGGCGGATAACCGTGGAAGCTGGATCGGCGCCTTCGCGTTAGCCGCGGGGCTGGGCTGCACGCTGCTTGCACTGCCCGGCCATAGCGGCGCCATCTTCCGCACGGCGGTGATGGCAGTGGCGTTTGGCGTGCTCTGTTATGTGTGTTTAGGCGCGTGGGCTGAAGGCTGGCTCGGCCGCGCTTTCAGCGTGGCACCTGTGCGTTGGCTCGGCAATGCCAGCTATTCGTACTACCTCATCCACGGGCTGGCTTTGAAAGCCGCGTTCATGGTGCTGGCTTGGGTGTTGCCACCCACGGCCGCGCCCGGCGACTGGTTGTTCTGGGCGCTCTTGTTGCCGTTTTTCGCGGCCACGCTGGTGCCCGCGGCTGCGCTATTCCTGTGGGTGGAAAAGCGTTGGTCGCTCACCATGTAAGTTGTAGGAGCGAGCTTGCTCGCGACTCTTGCAGTCGGCAGCAAGCTGCCTCCCACAAGCTCGCGACTGTCGGCAGCAAGCTGCCTCCTACAAATTCAAGGCTACAGCCCGAACGACTCCGCCAGGTCTACTTCTTCTTCGACGCGAGCTTCCGCGCCGGCAAGCCGCACATGCAGATGCAGGTGCGTGGCACCGGCCTGCTTGGCCACGAACCGCGTGGAACCAGAACGGTGTTCCGCGGCCAAATCGTCCACATGACCCAGCGCCACAGGCACCCAGCCCGGGCCATCCTGACGGCAATAGATGAACACGCCCGGTTGCATGGGCGGCGCAGCGCTGTCGAGTGGCGCCACACGGAAGCAATAGCGGCGCCCGCTGGCCCCGCGCCATTCGTGAACCTGAGTCATCTCGAACCGTCCCCGTCTTTTGGTGCAGCAGGCCAAACCCGGCTGCCAAATCTTGTACTAGGGAAAATCCCTCATTTGGCCCCTTGGTGCAAGGGGTCTGCGTCACAAGTACACAGCCAAAGCATGTCGACCACATGACATAACTTGTAAGACCGCCAAAAGACCCCGCGCAAAGGCGCCATCACGCATCCATGATGATGACCTTAACCAATCCTTTACATTTCATGCGCTTCTTCGGGGCAGCGAGTTGCTTCACGCTTTTTTTCCAGCCGCCGCACTAGGCTTGCAGAACGACTGCAACCCATGCGCCCACCTCGCCCACTCACCCCGTGCCGGCAGCCCGCCTCGGGTCCATTGAAGCGGCCCGCGGGCTGGCAGCACTGGCCGTGGCGTTGATGCATGTGGCCAGCCTCATGAACGTGCCGAACTTCTCCGGCCATGTCGGCTTGGGTGGGGTTTTCGCCTTCGGCTATGTGGGCGTGGATTTCTTCTTCGTGCTGAGTGGTTTCATCATCACGTACGTGCACCACCACGAACTCGGCAAGGCGACCGCCCTGCCGCGTTATTTGTGGCGACGCTTCTCGCGCATCTTCCCCATCTACTGGTTCGTGCTGTTGCTGGCTGTTGCTGCCACTGCTGCAGCCCGCTTTGTGGCTGGGCAACCAGTGGGTATCGACATCGGCGTAGCAGACCTTCCCGGCACCGTATTTCTGCTCATGCCGTTCCATGGCCCAGCCGTGGAGCCGAAGTACATCGGCGTAGCGTGGACACTGCAGTTCGAAGTGTTGTTCTACCTGGCCTTCTGCGTGGTACTGCTGCACAGGCGTTGGGGCTTTGGCTTGCTGGCGGTTTGGGCCGCTTATTTGCTGGCGCACATAGCCGGTGTGGTGAATAGCGAACTGCCACTGCACCTTGGCAGCGCGCATTGCTTGCAGTTCTTGCTGGGCGTGGGCGTGGCGCTGTTAGCCCGCAGTGGTGCTTTAAACAGAACGGTAGTGGCTTCTCGTCCGGCTTTGGTTGTAGCAGTGCTAGCGTTTGTCGGCGCTGTGGTATTCGAGATGGTTGGGCCACAAGGCCTACATTCCGGCTACGGGCGTTTGGCGCTGGGGCTGGCTTCAGCGATGGTGCTAGCGGTACTGGTGGCGCTCGAGCAAAGCACTGGCTCCGTGCTGCCAAACACGGGCAAGGCGCCGCAGGCATTGCAGCCCCTGCGTTGCCCCGCGTGGCTAGTGAAATTCGGCTCGGCCTCGTATTCGGTTTACTTGGCGCACATCTTGCTGGCGAGCATTGCCTACACCGTGTTGCTGCGCGCGGGGCTCTATAACCGCTTGCCCGAAATTTTGGACTATGGCTTTGCGCTTGCGGTAGCGCTGGGTGGCGCCATGGCTATCGGGTATCTAGTGGAACTGCCAGCCGTTGCATGGCTGAAGGAAAGGACGCGGCGCGGGTAATGTTGCAAGTAGTGGCGCGATTGGTTTTTGAAGTCGAGTCGCGCGTAAGCCCGCACGGACATTTACGAGTGGTCGTCCCAAGGATTCAGCAAGCGAACGCCCAAGCCGGCGAAGTCGCGGACATTACGCGTTACCAGCACCAGATCGTGCTGGAGTGCAGTAGCCGCGAGTAGGCCATCGACCGAAGGCACTGGGCGGCCTGCTGACGCGGTCACCCTACCCCAGCGTTCTGCGGTGGCCGCGTCAATGCCGAGTACGCGCCCCCGAAAGAAGCGCGGCAACTGGATGTCTAACCATTCCTGCAACGCCGCCTTGCGCGCGTCGGCCGGACGAAGCTCAACGCCTTTGCGAATCTCGCCCAGCGTTAACACGCTTAGGTAAAGCAATTCCGCTGAGAGTTGCTCGAACCAACGCACGACGTTTGCATCCGGCTTGGCGCCGCGCAGTTCGGAAAGTACGTTGGTGTCGATAAGGTAGTTCAGAGGTCCACCGGGCGCGGGAGGCTGCGGTCGCGCTCGAACTCGAGGACGTCCATGCCGACGAGCGGCGATTTGCGCATGAACGCCGCCAGCGATTCGCCGGTACCGCTCAACTGGTCGAAGAGTTCCCGCGAGACGACTACTGCCACCGAGCGGCCGTGCACCGTGATGTCTTGTGGGCCTTCCCGGGCAGCTTCGCGGACCAATTCCGAGAACCGTGCCTTCGCGGCCTGCAATTGCCGGCCTGCGGCGACGTGCCGGACCCCAAGGATTCGCGAAAACGGCAACGGCTATGCATAGATGACAGGTATTCGTATCCTGTTTCGTCAAAAACACGCGTTCTGTCACCCAACCCTATTGCGCGCCAAATAAAATGGCGCGAGACTCTGTTGCGCGCCAAATAAAAGAGTCGGCTATGCCAAAAATTGTCCACCCTGAGGAATTCGACGAGATATCCGAGGCAATCGCCCGGCTGCCCGCCGGCGCCGCGCTCGAAGAGATAGCAGCGGTCATTAGTGGCGAACTCTCGCGTCGAACGCTTCAGCGACGGCTCGCGGCGCTAGTTGCCGAGGGGCGCATCATTGGCGGGCGCGAAAAAAAGGCCTTCAAGTACCGGCTCGCCCCGGCACCAAGGGCGTTCATGGGCGTTGCGGAAAGCGATAGGCCGGCAACCCGGGGCGAGGCCTACGTGCCCCTCTCGGCCGAGGGCGCGGAGATAAAAGCCTACGTCCGTCGGCCCGTCCACGAGCGCCGGCCTGTCGGTTATGACTTGGCGTTTCTGGAAGCCTACAGCCCAAACGCCACCTGGTATCTGCCTACGAGGCTCCGCGAGGAACTCCGCGTGTTGGGCCGTTCGCCGGCGGACCAACAGCCCGCAGGTACTTTCGCCCGCGACATACTGGGGCGTCTGCTCATCGACCTTTCCTGGGCATCTTCGCGCTTGGAGGGCAACACCTATAGCCGGCTTGATACGGAGCGGCTCATCCACTTCGGTGAGGTAGCAGAAGGCAAAGACGCCATCGAAACGCAAATGATTTTGAACCACAAGGCGGCTATCGAATATCTGGTTCACGAAGTGGACCGTGTTAGCGTGACCGCTGAAACCATCATCGCCATTCATGCCTTGCTCTCGGACCGTCTGCTGCCGGACCCGCTGGCATGCGGGCGGCTGCGCAACCATGCCGTCGGCATCGGCGGGAGCGTCTACTTGCCGCTGGCCTTGCCGCAGCCCATCGCGGAGATATTCGGAATCGTCGTCGACATGGCCGCCGAAATCCAAGACCCGTTCGAACAGGCATTTTTCCTGATGGTGCACCTGCCCCATCTCCAGCCATTCGAAGACGTGAACAAACGCGTTTCACGCCTCGCGGCAAATATTCCGCTTATCAAACACAACCTTTGCCCACTTTCGTTCATCGATGTGCCCGAGAAGGCCTACGTCGATGCCTTGCTCGGGGTATACGAACTGAACCGCGTCGAACTGCTCCGCGACGTGTTCGTCTCTGCCTACGAACGTTCCTGCCAGCATTATGTCGCCGTCGTACCCCAGTTGGTGCCGCCCGACAAGTTCTGGCTGCGTTACCGCACTGCGCTGGCAGAAGTAGTACGTGCCATCGTCCGGGGTGGGTTGGCCGCCAACATCGAGACCATCCGCCAAGTTTTGCCCCCTGCGGTCGCCCCCCAAGACCATGAGCGCTTCACTCAATTGGTCGTGGACGAGTTCAAGGCGCTGCACGCTGGAAACGCTATCCGCTTCGGTATTCGCCCACTGGAACTTGAAGCGTGGAGCGCGACTGTAATGCGGTGAAAGCCCGTTACCAGGAGTCGAGAGCAAGCTCCCTCCGACAGTGGCAAGGGTCGGGAGCAAGCTCCATCCGACATAGCATTTCAGAGCACCGATGGGAGCCATGTAGCCTTGTGGGAGCGAGCTTGCTCGCGACTCTCCCCGCTACTCCGCCCCCTTATTGTGAAATTACCTACCCCATTTGGGGAATACCAACGCGTGCCATTCCGGCGCACCATTGGCCAAAGCCGTTCAAACGGCTGCAGGAGATAGGGAAATGCCCCGGCAGATTTATCACAAGCCAGTTCGTGAATTACTCCGCGACATGCTCGCCGAATGGAACCTGAAGCCGGGGCAGGTCTTCACCACTCAGCGCGCCGTCGACTGGTTTGCCGACCGCTACCCCAAACTTCGGCACACAGGCATCCGCGCGCACCTGACGATGGCGTCGGTCAACGACCCGAACCGCTTGCACTATTCAGAACTGAAAGAATCCGACGACCTGCTGTTCAAGATCGCTAGCGGTCAGTACCGGCGTTATGAAGCGGACAAAGATCCGTCGCCCATCCACGAACGTTTCGCGGGAGACGTTGCGCTTGAGGAATCTTCTGAGGAATTGGACGATGGCGAAAGCGGAGGCTTCAACGAAGCAGCGCCGGGGTCTTCGGAGTTCCTGCTGGAGCGGGACCTTCAGCTCTACCTAGAGAAGAACCTCGAATGTATCGAAATGGGCTTGAAGCTCTACGAAGATGATGGCATTCGCGGGTTCGAATTCGACGCTGGCGGTCGACGAATCGACTTATTGGCGCTCGACCGAAGTGGCAGTTTTGTCGTTATTGAACTCAAGGTATCGAAAGGCTACGACAGGGTCGTGGGGCAACTGCTCCGCTACATGAACTGGGTCCGGCGTGAACTCGCGGAACCCGGCCAGCGGGTGCGCGGAATAATCATCTGCCGTGCAATGTCCGAAGACTTGCGCTTGGCCTGCGCGTCTCTGCCGGATGTTGAACTGCGTGAATACCGCTTGTCTGTCACTGTGACGGAGGTTCCGGCGCTCGCACGGTAATCCCCCTACCACCCCGCCGCCGAAAACTGCATCGACGCTGTATCCCGCCGTAGCGTTACCTCGTGCCGCGATACAGCCATGAACCAAGTGACGCCCAGCCAGGACCCTAGATGGGACCGCGGGAAGCGTCCAGGTAGTGAACGACACGAACCAATCCTTCCGTCTGACGAATTCCCATTCCTTAGCGCGCAAGCGGCCTTTTCAAGGCCACTGCGTCGCGGTGCGAAGCACGGTCAGGATATGTACCTCTTCGCCGCGGACGCGGTAGACCGCGAGATAGTGGCGGTGCAAGACCAACTCGCGCGTTCCGTACACCCGGCCTGGCTTGTCCGGCAGGTGCAAAGCCAACACGCTCAGCTTCGCTCGGAGCTCGCCCACAAAACTAGCCGCGCGCAAGGGGTTTTCCGCAGCGATGTGGGCAGCAATTTCATCGAGGCGACGTAGAACGCGTCGCGTCCAGAGGACCGTACGCGCCATACCGCTGATAGACAGCTTCGACCTCGGCTTCGCTGGCAAATTCGCCGCGGTCCGCTTCGGTGAGCCCAGCCTGAATGTCCTGCACCTGCCATTGTTCGGTCTGCAGGTAAGCGGACAACGCTTCCACGGTAACGAAGCTTTTGGTACGTGCCGTGGCTTTGGCCAGGCTTTCCAGCTGCTGGTAAAGCCCCATAGGCACCCGCACATTGATAGTGCGGCTTGGTGGGTCGTTTTCGGGGGCCCCAGACATCGTCACACCGTGCATTGGCTGTATTACGCTCCATCATAAGCTTCAGATTGTTGGCGTCGAACGAGCCGGCGCCCACGAGATACATTTTCATCCGTCGTGTCCCGAACGCCCATCCCCTATTCGTGCCGCGCTTCGCCAAAAACACGCTGTTCCGCGGGCCAGAAACGCAAAAAGGCCCTTGAACGGGGCCTTTCTCATCGGCAGCAAGCTGCCCTTCTAAACCTGTAGCAAGCCCTGAATACCAAGGCCGGGGTATTGGCGCTGCAGTGCCAGTGCACCTTGCTCGGCACGCTCTCGCCAGCCCGGGCCCCGTCCGAGCAGGTTCTGCCACAACGCCTGCAGTTCCGCCGCGCGACGTTCCCGCAGCACCGCCAAAAGCATGGCCGCTTGGACCAGGTCCTTGGCTGCCTTGGCCTGAAAAGCGCCACGCCGCTCCGCTGCTACCAGCAGCTTGTGCAAGGCATAGCGCGCGGGATTCGGCAGGTTGACCACCACGGAAACCTCGCCTGCAAATAGCACCCCCTGCTCCACTTCTTCGAGCAGGAACTCCATGAAACGCAGCGGCTGCAACACTACGTGCAGGCGCGGATGCAAGTAGGGCTCATCAACACCACGGTGCAGCGTCGTCAGAAAATCCAGGCGGAACTCGGGGTCTCGCGGGTTCAACCAGCTGGCACCGCTGTTGCCGTCCAACCCTTGGATGGGCAACAACCCCATCTGCAGCGAGTCGATGGCGGCGACCGTATCGATACGAATATCCGAAGGCAGCGCCAAAGCCAGATTTTTACCGGCGTGTGCCAGGTCCACGTCCTGCGTACGTGAAACATCGCCCCAGCGAACCCCCTGTGAGTTACCGAAGGCCAGAAATGCATGCGTTCCCACCAAAACGCCGCCGGCCGAAAAAAAGCCGTAGTCCGCCAACCGGCTAAGCACCCGCAGATGCTTTGGCAGAACCTCAGCGCACCCCAGAACAGCGGCGGACCTAGCCAGTGGACCAAGAACCGCCGCGGCTGGTGGCTGGCTGCTTCCCTCGATAAGCGCCTTCACGGGGTCGCTATCCGGCCCGACATACAGTTGCCGCAACTTCCCCGATGGCTGGGTGAACTGGTAATACCAGTAGCGATGTCCCTTCACAGTCTTGGAAGCGAAAGATCCCGGCAGATCCGCTACCGTCCGGGCATGGTTCGCCGCCAGCGCACCCTGCAAAAGCTGGAGGTAGGCCGTCTGCGCCGTCAGGGACAAATCTAGGTAAGGGTGCATCGAGAAGTTATACTAGAATTTAGTAAAAGTTAGTATAACCCGGCATTCCTACCGGGCGTATCAACACCGATAGAGTCGCGCCACCGGCTACGTTTGGTAATCCCCCCACCAGATGGACGGTCTGAGAAGTAGAATTTTCTCGTTAGAGGGAGTTCTGCATGAAGAAGTCGAAGTTCACGGACAGCCAGATCTTGGCGGTGTTGAAGCAGGCGGAGGCCGGTGCCCCGGTCCCGGTTCTATGCCGGGAACATGGCATCAGCACCGCC
>CALQLF020000010.1 GCA_943331345.2 Candidatus Planktophila lacus
AGGCTGACAAACCCGACTCGCGGGATGACCCCTGCTGCGCCTATCCGGTATCCTTCGCTCATGCGACTGCCCTTCGTGAAAATGCACGGCCTCGGCAACGACTTCATCGTGTTCGATGAAACGCCAGGCGCCCCTCTGCCCGGGGCCGACCTCCTGCGTGCCTGGGGAGACCGGCACCGCGGAATCGGCTTCGACCAGGCCTTGGTCCTCTCGCCCCCCCGCCAACCGGGGACGGCAGTGTACTACCGCATCTTCAATTCCGACGGAAACGAAGTGGAACAGTGCGGGAACGGCGCCCGCTGCGTGGCCGCCCTCGTGGCCCGCCGGCAGGGGCTGGGCCCCGGCGAACTCACCATGGACAGCCCGGCCGGCCTCATCCATGCCCGCCTCACGGCGGACGGCGAGGTGTCCGTCCGCATGGGTGTCCCGAACTTTGCCCCCGCCGCTCTACCCTTCACGGCCAGCGCCGAAGCCGCTTTTTACTCCTTGGAGGCGGGCGGCAGCACGGTGGACATAGGCGCGGTGAGCATCGGCAACCCCCACGCCGTCCTGCGCGTCCCTAGCGTGAAAACGGCCCCGGTGGACCGCCTGGGCCCGGTCATCGAGAACCACCCCCGCTTCCCCCGCCGCACGAATGTGGGGTTCATGGAAGTGATGGACCGGGGCCATATCCGCCTGCGCGTGCACGAACGCGGCGCAGGTGAGACACTGGCTTGTGGAACTGGCGCCTGTGGCGCGGTGGCCGTGGGCCGCCGTCACGGCCTGCTGGACGCCGCCGTCCGCGTGGATTTGCCGGGCGGTACGCTGCATATTGGCTGGGAAGGTGAAGGCCACCCCATCTGGCTCACCGGCCCGGCCACGACGGTTTTCGAAGGATTCATCGAGACATGAGCACTGCCCCCGCCAGCCCCTTGGCGGACCTGACCGAAGCGGACGTGGCGGCTTTTCTCCGCAACGATGTCGACTTCTTCGTCCGCCATGAGGCGCTGCTGGCGCAGTTGCGCCTGCCGCATGCGCGTGGCGGCACTGCGGTGTCGCTGGTGGAGCGCCAAGTAGAAACCCTCCGCGAGCAGAAGCGCGATGCGGAAGCCAAGCTGCGCGAATTCATCGCCGTGGCCCGCGACAACACCGCGCTGCAGGAACATATCCACCGCTTCGCTTGCGCGCTCATTGGCGCCGGCAGCCTCGAGGCTGTCGCCAGCGCCTTGGAGCGCAGCCTGCGCGAAGATTTTCAGGTACGCGATTTCACGCTCGTGCTGCTGCAGAAGCCAGTCGCCAGCCTGGCCTCCAGCCGCCTGCGTTTTGCCACAGCTGCCGAAGCCGCCGCCTGCGGCCTCGACGCGGTGTTGGCGCAGGCCGCCCCGCGCTGCGGCAACCTCCGCGATTCCCAGCGCGACTGGCTGTTCCCGGCGCACCCGGGCGCCATTGCCTCGGCTGCCGTCGTGCCACTGGGCGGCGGTGGCGCTGGCCTGCTGGCACTGGCCTCGCCAGACGCTGGCCGCTACCACCCCGGCATGAGCACCGACTTCCTGACCCGCATCGCGGAGTTGCTGTCGGCTGCGCTGGCGCACGCCACCAACGGCCCATCTGCGGTATAAAGAGCGATGTCCACCCTGCCCACCGCCTTCGACCACGACTTGCTGGACCGCTACCTGCGGCACTTGTCGCATGAACGGCAGGTTTCCCCACACACCAACGACGCCTACGCGCGCGACTTGGGTGCTGTGGTGGCGTTTGCGCTGGCGCAGGGGCTAGGCACACCGGACGCCTTCACCGAAGCGCACATCCGCGAATTCGTCGCGGAAAGCCACCAGGGCGGCTTGTCGCCGCGCTCGCTGGCCCGGCGCCTTTCGGCAACACGCAGTTTCTGGCGCTGGCTGCAGCGCGAAGGCTTGGCGAAGGGCAACCCGGCACTGGAAGTGCGTCCGCCCAAGGCCGGCCGGCGCCTGCCCGCCACGCTCGATGTGGACCGTATGACCCGCCTGCTGACGCCGCAACTGGCACCAGCGGCCCAGCCTTCCATAGCGCCGGACCCCACGCTCGCCACACGCGACCTCGCCATGATGGAGCTGTTCTACTCCAGCGGCATCCGTTTGGCCGAACTGGTGGGCCTGGACCTCGGCGACATCGACTTCGACGAGCAACTGGTGCGTGTCACCGGCAAGGGCCGTAAGCAACGCATCATCCCCGTCGGCGGCCCGGCGCGTCGTGCGGTGCTGGCTTGGCTGGCTTTGCGCCACGAATATCTGCCCGGCGGCGAAGAAGCTCCGCCGCGCCCCTTGTTCATCGGGCGTGGTGGCAAGCGCCTCACCCCGCGCGCCGTGCAATTGCGCGTGGCTGCCTGGGCCAAGCAGCAAGGGCTGGATGTGAACGTCCACCCGCACCTGTTCCGGCATTCTTTCGCCACGCATCTGCTGGAAAGCAGCCGCGACCTGCGCGCCGTGCAGGAACTGCTGGGCCATGCGAACTTGTCCACGACGCAGGTGTATACCCACGTGGACTTCCAGCACTTGGCGCGCGTTTACGAAAGCGCGCACCCGCGGGCGCAGCGCAAGAAAGCCGGCGGAGAATAACGTCGGGCGGCCCGGGTAAATACGGCTCGGTCAGGGCGTGCCGAGAGTTATCGACGCTGGAGTTTGCTCGCGTTGGCCATCAAGTAGTGCAGCAGCGCGTACAGCAGGCAGCCCATGGCCGTGGCGCCAGCCACTGTCACCCAGTCGGCCGCTGCCGGTAGTGGCAAGGGCTCACCTCCCTGCCCAATGCGCGCCAATACCACCGCCATGGTGGCCAGTCCCAAGTTGCGCCCCACCATCCACCCGGCAATCTGCTGTCGGCCGCTGAAGCCATGACAGCCGCAGTCGATGGTGGTGCGGCCACGGCCCAAGTTCACGGCAATACCCACGGCGTAGCCCAGCAAGAGCAGCGCCGCCAGCGCGGCAAATGGCGCCACAGGCACAGGCGTAGCGAGCAAACCCGCCAGCACCACCATCTCGGCGAACATCACCGCCCCGGCAGCCGCCGGCACCAGCGCTGCCGGCAACACGCGATAGTTGCCCAATGCCGCAATGAACTCTCGCGGTGCGCGCGCCTTGTGCCACAAGGCGGTGGCAAACAGCACGGCCAGCGCCGCACGCACTATCCAGGCCAGCAGTAACACCGCGCTGGCGTTCAATTGACTCGCCGCGCGCCTTGCCAATACTGCTCGCGCAGCCGGAACTTCTGCAGCTTGCCGGTGACGGTGCGCGGCAAAGCTTCGATGAAATCGACCGAGGTAGGGCACTTGAAGTGCGCCATGCGTTCGCGGCAGAAAGCGATGACGTCCGCTTCATTAGCCGACATGCCAGGGCGCAACACGACGATGGCTTTCGGCGTTTCGCCCCACTTTTCATGGGGCACGCCGATGACCGCGCATTCGGCAATGGCCGGGTGCCGATACAGCGTGTCTTCAATATCCGGCGAGCTGATGTTCTCGCCGCCAGAGATGATGATGTCCTTCTTCCGGTCGACGATGTGGACATTGCCCACCGCATCCCACACGGCAAGGTCGCCGGTATGGAAAAAGCCATTGCGAATACAGCGCGCCGTTTCTTCAGGCTGTTCCCAATAGCCAGCGAACACCATATTGCCGCGGGCGCACACTTCACCAATGCTCACGCCATCCTGCGGCACCGGGTGGCCGTCGTCGTCGAGCAACTGCAGTTCCACACCGATGCCGGAAACGCCCGCCCGCGCGCGTCGCGACCAGTCGTCTTTCGCCGTACCGTAGTCGGGCTGCGAGATGGTGAGGAGTGGGGCGGTTTCCGTGAGGCCGTAGATTTCCATGAAGTGCCAGCCCATCTCCGTTTCCATGCGTTCGATGAACGCCGCTGGCGGTGGCGCGCCAGCCACGGTGAACCGGAGCGCAGTGGTTAACGGGTAGTCGCCGCGGGCCGGATAGTCGAGCAGCGTGCGCAGAACCGCCGGCGCCATGCAGGCGAAGGTCACCTTCTCTTCCTGCATCAGGCGATAGATGTCGGGCGCATTCACGGCGCGCAACACCACATGGGTACCGCCCATGCCGGTGAGCGCATACACGCCACCCCAGCCATTGCAGTGGAACATGGGTAGCGTCCACAGCTCCACATCGTCATGCGCCACGCGCAAGTGCGCGATGAGGTTGTAGGCGTTGATATAGCAATTGCGGTGCGTAAGCATCACGCCCTTCGGGCGCGCCGTGGTGCCCGAGGTGTAGTTGATGGACACCATATCGTTTTCATCGCGTTCAGGCGCATCAGGAGTGCTGGCAGGTTCGTCCGCGATAATGCTGTTCCAGTCTTCCCAGCCGGCCACTGGCTCACTCGTGTACGAAGCGACGATATAGCGCTCGACCGCGGGAACGCGTTCGCGGATGGCATCGACCATGTCGGTATATTCGGCATCCACCAGCACGGCTTTCACACCCGCATGGCCGATGATGTACTCATGGTCCTCGGGCACCAAACGATAGTTCAGCGGCACCAGCACGGCACCAATGCGTGCCGTGGCGTAGAAGCTCTCGAGGAAGAAATGCGAGTTCGGACTGAGGATGCAAACCCGGTCTCCTTGGCCAATGCCGCGGCGACGCAGTGCATGCGCGAAGCGATTCACCCGTGCTTGGAACTCGCCGTAGGTGAAGCGACGCGGGCCATCAATAATCGCGGTCTTCGTGGGATACAACTGCGCGGCGCGGCGCAGAAAGTCATCCACTAGCAGGGGAACGTGCATCGCTCTTCCGTCCTTCTTCCAGTCGGTTATCTACTTCGCGAATTCGAGGGCGGCCGCCATACGCGCCGCCTGTCGCCGCAGCATGGTGCCAAATTTCGCTTGGTCACAGAATGCCTCGAACCCCGGCAGGTCGGGCGTACGCCGCAGCAGTGCGGCCGGCGAGGCATTCACCGGCACATCGCAGGCAATACGGGTCAGTTCGCGCGCCAGAAACGCCTTGTCGCGGTGCAGCGCCAGTTTTTCCGCCACGCCCTTGGCGCCGCGCATTGGCAGCGCCGGCACTTCGTGCAGGCTCTCGTAGAGGTGCTCTAGGCTCTCGTAGCGGTCGAGCAAAACACCCGCCGTCTTCGGCCCCACCCCGGGCACGCCCGGAATATTGTCGACACTGTCGCCGGTCAGGGCCAGATAGTCCGCCATGCGCTCCGGCCGCACCCCGAACCGCGCGGGAATTTCGTCGTAGCCGTAGCGTTTTTCGTCAGCCCAGTCCCAGAACACGTCGCCTTCGCGGATGAGTTGGGAGAGGTCCTTGTCGCGCGTGAGCACCACCGACGTCTGGCCGCGGCTCCGCGCCAAGGTGACAAAGGTGCCAATGATGTCGTCGGCCTCGTATTCGCTGGAGCCGAAATCTGCGACCCCGAGCAGGCCGCACAGCGCACGGCAGCGGGCGAACTGCTGCTCCAATTCCACAGGCGGTAGTTCGCGGTTCGCTTTGTAGGGCGGGTAGATGCGGTTGCGAAACGACCGCGAGAGGCTTTCGTCGAAGGCAATGGCTACGTGGGGCGCCTGGGTGCGTTCGAGAAAATCGAGAAGGAAGCGGGCGAACCCGTGGACCGCATTGACCGGGCGACCGTCCACATCCGTCATGCCGGGCGGAGTGGAGAAGTAGGCGCGGAAGATGAAGTAGCTGGCGTCGACAAGGTGAACAGTTGGCATGGTCCGCCGAGGATACTAGACCTCGCGCTGGTGCAGCGGACTGCTGCGCGGGAAGTGCGCGCGCAGGTACTCCATTTGGTCGGCCAAAACACGCCGGCCCTTCAAGTAGATGTATTCGGCATAGGTCGGCGTGAACGGCACCGCGAGCAACTGCAACCCCGCCTGCTCCGGCGTGCGGTTGGCCTTGTGGTTGTTGCAGCGGCGGCAAGCGGTGACGACGTTCGTCCAGCGGTCCTGGCCGCCCAAGTAGAACGGGCGCACGTGGTCGCGCGAAAGTTGCTGCGACTGGAACCTTACGCCGCAGTACAAGCACAAATACGCATCGCGCTTGAACAGCGTCTCGTTGTTCAGGGGTGGCGTGTAGTCGTGGCGCCGAGCACCCGGGTTACGGGTATGGCCCACCGTGGCGACGATGCTGTGCACCACCACGGAAGTCCGTTGGCCCGAGCGCGCATTGGTGCCGCCCCGCAACCGAAACAGCGTGGTGCCGAAGGCATAGGCCACCTGCCCCATGAACTGCAAACGCACCGCCTCGCGGTAGTCGATCCATTCGAGTGGCATGCCGGAGCGGTCCGTACGCAGCACCTGTTGCCCCAGGCCGCAAGCAGCCACGGCATTCCCGGCGTCCGGGAATTCCAATTCAGCGTGCCGCAAGCCAGTAGGAGCGTCGACCATCCCCCGAATGTACGCAAATTCGGGTGTCAGGCGCAATCGGGCTTCGGACAGACGGCCATGAAAGCCCGATACACAGCCGTAACCACCCATTGGGGCAAAGTCGCCGCCCTGCGACAATCCCCATGTTGCACTGCATACACATCTGGGACACCATCAGGGTTATCCAGTACACGCCCCACCAAGGGGCACGAGGGGGGAGAAGCGATGCCCATCACGATCGGGGTAGTGCGGGAAACCGCTGCTGGCGAACGCCGCGTGGCGTTGGTGCCAGAAGTAGCCACCAAATTCGCCGCACTCGGCGCCAAGCTGGTCATGGAGAAGGGGGCCGGCACCGCCGCCGCCTTCCCGGACAGTTCGTATAAAAACGTGGAATTTGTCGACAGTGCCGCCGCCGTGCTGGCACAAGCCGATGTCTTTCTGGCCGTGCAGCCGCCCACGCCCGCCACCGTGGCCGCGCTGAAGCCTGGCGCCGTGGTCGCCGGCTATCTCGCGCCGCACTTGCAGCACGACCTAGTGCGCGCCCTGCGCGACGGCGGCAAGACGGGCTTCGCGGTGGAACTCATTCCCCGCATCTCGCGCGCCCAGTCGATGGACGCGCTGTCCTCGCAGGCGGCCGTGGCCGGCTACAAGGCCGTGCTCATCGCTGCCAACGCGCTCGACAAGTTCCTGCCCATGCTCACTACCGCCGCCGGCACCATTCGCCCGGCCACGGTACTGGTCATCGGCGTGGGCGTGGCGGGCTTGCAGGCCATCGCCACTGCCAAGCGCCTCGGCGCGGTGGTGGAAGCCTACGACGTGCGCAGCGCCACCCGCGAACAGGTGAAGAGCCTAGGCGCGAAGTTCGTGGAAACCGGCATCAGCGCCGACGGCGCTGGTGGCTATGCCCGCGAACTCACGGCGGAAGAAAAGGCCAAGCAGCAGGAGGTGCTGGACAGCCGTATCGCCGCTGCCGACGCCGTCATCTGCACCGCCGGTGTGCCGGGACGCCCTGCGCCGCGCATCGTTTCAAAGGCGGCGGTGGAGCGCATGAAGCACGGCGCCGTCATCGTGGACATCCTTGCGGAGAACGGCGGCAACTGCGAACTGTGCAAGGCCGGTGAAACGGTCGAGCACGGTGGCGTGCGCATCATCGGGCCGGTGAACCTGGCTTCGAGCCTGGCGTACCACGCCAGCGAGATGTACTCGCGCAACCTGCTGAACTTCCTGACGCCCGCCATCGCCAAGGGCGGCGAACTGGCCATCGACTTCACCGATGAAGTCTTTGCCGGCAGTGTCGTAACGCACGGCGGCGCCATCAAACACGAACCCACGGCCAAGGCCGTCGGCTGAACACGGAGGCATTCCCATGATTGACGGCATCATTGCCCTGTATATCTTCCTGCTGGCCGGTTTCACTGGCTATGAGGTCATCGGCCGCGTCCCGGCCATCCTGCACACCCCGCTCATGTCGGGCAGCAACTTCGTCCACGGCATCGTGGTCGTCGGTGCCATGATCGCGCTGTTCAAGGCGGACACGCCGCTCGAACAGGCCATCGGCTTCATCGGCGTGCTGCTTGGCGCCGGTAATGCCATGGGCGGCTACGTAGTCACCGCGCGCATGCTGGAGATGTTCAAGTCCAGCGGCAGCAAGGCCAAGAGCGGAGGGCACCACTAATGTCCTTCCTCAACCCTGTGGCCACCAAGTGGCTCATTGATATTGCGTATTTCGCTACCGCGTTCCTGTTCATCATGGGCTTGAAGCGTATGGCTTCGCCTGTGACGGCGCGTAGCGGCATCGTGTGGGCTGGCGGTGGCATGCTCATCGCCACGCTCGTCACCTTCCTCGCGCCTTCGCTGGGCACCGAGCTCTCCTCGCACCTCGGTACCAACATGGTGCTCGTCGTGGTGGCCATCGCCATTGGCGGCGGCATTGCGTGGGTGAGTGGACAACGCGTGGCCATGACGGACATGCCGCAGATGATTGCGCTCTACAACGGCATGGGTGGCGGCGCCGCTGCTGCCATTGCTGCGGTGGAGCTCTACAAGGGTGAAGAACATACCTTGGTTGCTGGCACGCTGGCCGTGCTGGGTGGCCTCATCGGTGGCGTGTCGTTCTCTGGCTCGGGCATTGCCTTCGGCAAGTTGCAGGGGCTTATCAAGAAGAGCTACCGCTTCGGTGGGCAGCAGTTCGTGAACATGCTCATTCTGGCCGGTGCCTTGGTGGTGGGTGGGCTCATCGCCACCGGAACCAACACCAGCATGGAAGCGGTCACGCTGTTCTTCGTGTTGGCGCTGTTGCTCGGCCTCACCATGACCCTGCCCATCGGTGGCGCGGACATGCCGGTCGTCATCTCGCTGTACAACGCCCTCACCGGTTTGGCGGTAGCGTTCGAAGGCTTCGTCACGCAGAACACCGCCATGATCATCGCCGGTACGGTGGTGGGCTCGGCCGGTTCGCTGCTGACGCAGCTGATGGCGAAGGCGATGAACCGCAGCCTCGGCAACGTGCTGTTCTCTGGCTTCGGTGACACCGGCGGCGCAGCCACCGGCCCCGTCACGGGTTCGCAGAAGCCCATCGACGCCAGCGACGCCGGCGTCGCGATGGCCTTCGCGCAGAAGGTCATTATCGTGCCGGGCTACGGCATGGCGGTGGCCCAGGCGCAGCACAAGGTGTGGGAGATGACGCAACTCCTCATCGACCGCGGCGTGACGGTGAAGTTCGCCATCCACCCGGTGGCAGGCCGCATGCCGGGCCACATGAACGTGCTGCTGGCGGAAGCCGGCGTGCCGTACGACATCATCGCCGACCTCGACGAAATCAATGCCGAGTTCGAAACGGCAGATGTGGCGCTCATCATCGGTGCGAACGACGTGGTGAACCCCGTCGCCCGCAACGACAAGAGCAGCCCCATCTATGGCATGCCCATCTTGAATGCCGACAAGGCCAAGACCTGCATCGTCATCAAGCGTGGCCAAGGCCAAGGCTTCTCAGGCATTGAGAACGCGCTGTTCTACTTGGACAACACGCGCTTGCTGTACGGCGATGGCCAGAAGGCCGCCGCGGAACTCATCGCCGCCATCAAGTCGGTCGACTGAGGCGCGCTTCAGGCGCAACGACAAGCCCCGCTTCGGCGGGGCTTTTTTATGGGCGCTTAGCCATGCATTTTTCGTCATTCCCATCACGAATTCGGGCGTCTATTGGCGGCGCTTCTAGCTATCCTTCAGTACATCCCACGGCCACGGAAGGCCCGCGGGATATCAAAATTTGGTTGTCTTTTGACAACTTATTCTGGGTGATTTAAAGTCCAAGGAGAGGACCATGCGTCGCATGGTGGTGAATTGCAGTTTCGGGCATTCCGTTGAGGACGAGACATCGCGCGATACCGAGGCCACCATGGAATACCAATTCACCCTGCACTTCCGGCTAGGCCACTCCGCCGAACTCAACGATACGGACCTCGACCGCCTATTCGAAGCCGGCTGCGACGATGCCTCCGTCGGCCTTGGCAACCCCGGCCATGTGGCTTTGGCGTTTTGTCGTGAAGCTACAAGCGCTCTGGCGGCCGTGGAAAAAGCGTCCGCCGAAGTCTTGAGCGCCCTGCCAGAAGCAGAACTGACAGAGGCCGCTCCCGACCTCGGTGGTTTGAGCGATGTCGCCGAGTTGGTTGAGGTCAGCCGACAGAACCTGCGCAAACTGATGCTTGCCTACCCCACGGATTTCCCTGCGCCCACTCACGCCGGCAGCACCTTGCTGTGGAACATGGCAGAAGTGCTCCACTGGTTGGAGCAAAGAGGCGGCTATTCTCTGGCGCCCGGCCTACTGGAAACCACACGGGCAACGTGGACGACGAACACGGCAATACACCGTGTTCGTATGCGCCGCCTTCATCGCGCCGCGCGGTAGCCCGGGCCTTGCAGCGCCTTGCCAGGGCGCTTTCCTGTCACCGCGCCATCGCGAATGACCCACTCGCCAGACACCATCACCGCGGGAATGCCGAGTGGCGGCGCTTCGGGGTGTTGGATGGTGGACTGGTCAATCACCGTTGCCGGGTCGAACAGCACGAGGTCCGCCACATACCCCGGCGCGATGCGTCCGCGGTCCGCCAGGCCCAAGCGTGAAGCGGGCAAGCTGGTCATCTTGCGAATAGCTTCCGGCAACGGCAGCACCTTCGCCTCACGCACGTAGTGGCCAAGGATGCGCGGAAAAGCGCCAGCACCACGCGGATGCGAACCGTGCAGGGCACCATCGCTGCAGAAAGAAATTTCCGGGTGCGCCACGAACCAGCTCACGTCGTCTTCGCTCATCGAAGTGCCGATGATGTCTTCCATGGATTGGCCCGTGTCCACCTCAGCGGCGGTTTCGCGGATGGTGCGCATGTAGGCTGCAACGGGTGAGATACCCCAATGCGCAGCCATCTCGGCCAGCGTTTTTCCAGCGAGCGTAGGGTCAGGCACGTAGCTGGCAAAACGAATGGCAGCGGCGCCACCATTCTCTTCGAGGGCTTTCGCCACTTTTTCAGCGTTGAAGAAGTCGCGGTCCGGCACCAACACCCGAATAGTGGAGTGCCAATACGTGTAGGGGTACACGTCTGGCGTCAGCTGCACGCCTTCACGCTTGGCCTGCTCGAAGTAAGCCGGCATGCGCTTCGCCGCTTGGTGCCAGACCGACGTGGCGCCCATCTTGATATGCGTTATCCCTACGGGAATTTTTGCCTCGCGGCCAATGCGCAGCACTTCATCGTAGGAGTCGAACACCTTGCTCGACTCATCACGCACATGGCTGAGGTAAGTGCCGTGGCTGGCAGCAGCCACCTTCGACAAGCCAATCACTTCTTCGGTAGTAGCAAAATGGCCTTGTTCGTATTCAAGCCCAGTGGACAAACCGAATGCACCATCCAGCATTTCTTGCTTCAATAACGCTTCCATGCGCACCTGTTCCGCCGGCGTGGAGGCGCGATAGAGATCTTTGCCCATCACCTGCATGCGCAGCGTGGCATGGCCGGCGAAACTGGCCACGTTGATGGCTGGCGGCGTGGCTTGCAGTTGGGCCCGGTAAGCGCCGAGGGGAAACACGGATTCACCATCCTGCCCGACCACCACCGTCGTTACACCTTGGCGCGAAACCGTCGCCGCATCCAAGTCGTCGAACAAACCAGAATCGGCATGCGAATGCGCATCGATGAAACCGGGCGCGAGCGCGAGGCCACGCTGATCGCTAACCGTCTCGCCTGGCTCCGGCGTCAGTTGCGGCGCCACGGCCACAATCTTCGTGCCGCGCACGCGCACGTCCGCAGCGTAGGGCGCCGCCCCCGTGCCGTCGTAAACCTGCACGTGCTGTAGCAGCACGTCGGCCGCAGCCGCCACCGAAGACAAGGCAAGGCCTACGGCAATAGCCGCGGCGAGCACACGAGAGTTTGATTGGGTAGGCATGGCAGATGGCCTCACAGGAGAAAGGGCACGAGCGCTTTGCGCGCGGCAGGGTAGTCGGCAAAACGTTCGCGATACCAGCGATGATGGGCCACGGCCCGCGGCACCAGATTGGCGGCGGTCCATACCACGAAGGTCCAAGCCGCTGGCGAAGCGACGGCCAGCGCAAAGCCGGTCCACTCGATGAGTTCGCCGAGATAGTTCGGGCAGGAAACGAAGCGGTAAAGACCGCCTTGGGGAATGCGGTAACCCGTCTCACCGGGGCGCCGCAGGCCGAACAGAATTTGGTCTGACTGCAAATTGATTCCCACGCCCACAGCCCACAAGCCCAGCCCCAGCAGGGTCATGGGTTCACTGAACCAGTTCCAGTCGTACTGCGGCCCAAAGACCGTGAGGCTGCGCCCGTTCAGATAGGCGTTGACGAGATTGAAGAAGATGGCCAAGCCGCAGATGGACAAGGGCATGGGCTTCGCGCGGCCCGGGTTACGCAGCGGGTAGATGAAAGAGCGGTGCGCGTAGTGCGCGGCCCACAGCCCCAGGAACACCCAGCCGCCGGGCAGTGCCGGCGACTGCAAGACAAAGCACAACACCATGACGATGAGCGATGGCGCTTCCATCAACATCCAGCCCGCCCAGCTCGGAATGAGTGGCCCCCAGCCGGTGCGGCCATGTCGCCCATAGGGCGCCGTGATGAAGAACAAGGACAGGAAAGTGATGACCGCAACGCCGATCCACACCGGCATAAGTGCTACAAACAAGGCTTGTTCGTTCAAGGTTCGAGCATCCCCGCTTCACGGAACCAGTCGAAGGTATCACGCACGGTGGTCTCCAGCGAACGAGGCGCGTAGCCCAACTCCTGCCGGGCGCGCGCGGAACTGATCTCCAGATGGTTGCGTAGCGCGTAAAGCGATTCCGGAGTGAACAACGGACGTCGGCCTGCGAGGCGAGCGGCCCACTCGGCACCCGGCGCCATGGCCCGCGCCAGCCACATGGGCGCAACCAGCCACGGGGCGCGACGCCCGGTGACTTGTGCCACCAGTTGAGCCAGTTCAGCCACCGTGGCCCTTTGGCCACCCAGCAGATAGCGACTGCCGGCCGGCGCTTGGTCCGCGGCGGCAAGAATGCCCGCAGCCACATCGCGCACATCCACCCAATCGAAACCGCCCGCCACGAGGCCCGGCAGGCGTTGGTGGTAAAGGTCTAGCAGTACCTCGCCGAGGTGCGAGGGACGACAGTCGTGCGGACCGAGGATGGCCGTAGGGTTCAGAACGACGGCATCGAGCCCTGACGCAACCGCTGCCTGCACTACACGCTCGGCGGCCACCTTCGAAGCGTCGTAGCCGGGCAGACCGCGTCCGGTGGCCAATGCACGGTCTTCCGTGATGGGCTGATGACGAGGGTGTGAAGCGAAGGCGTGAATGGAGCTGACGTACACCAAGCGCGCAACACCCGCCGCGCGACACGCCTCCACCACGCACTGCGTTCCACCGACATTCACACGGTGCAGTTCAGCCCGCTCACGCGGTTCGATGGAGACCTTGGCAGCGAGGTGGTAGACACGCTGCACGCCGTGCACCAAGCGCAATACCGCGGCTGGGTCGGTGACGCTGCCATGGCAATGCTCGACCGGCAGGCCGGCAATGCCGCGGGTATCGGTGTGGACCAAGACGCGCACTTGGTCTCCGCGGGCCAGCAGCGCACGCACGAGGTTGGCACCTACATGGCCTGCCGCCCCGGTGACCGCTACTTGCATCGCAGAGGGGCTGTGGAGGGAGCCGCTAGTGCCTTGCTCAAACCCGGGTCAGACCCGGGTGAACCAGCCCCGCGTATCGGGCGTCAGGCCCTGCTGCAAGGCCACCAACGCCGCGCGCAAACGCTGCGTGTTCGGGCCAATACCGCCATCGCCCACGCGGATTTCATGCCCGTTACGCACCAGCGTACCCACGCCGGACAGCACGGCTGCCGTACCCGACAGTGCCGCCTCGCCCGTCTTCACCCAGTCGAGCATTTCGTCGACGGTGAACACGCGCTCCTCGACCTGGTAGCCGAGGTCCGGTGCCATCTGCAGCAAGGAGTCGCGGGTAACGCCGTGCAGGAAGCTGGGGTCGAGACTGCGCGTGAGGATGTGGCCTTCACGGATGAGCAGGAAGTTAGCGGCGCCGGTCTCTTGCACTTCTCCACCCGGGCAGAACAGCACCTGGTCTGCGCCGTAATCGTTGCGTGCGGCCAGCGTGGGGCCGAGCGCGGCCGCGTAGTTACCGCCCGTCTTCACCATGCCAAGGTGGCCGGCGCAACGCGTAGCGTGTTCTTCCACGTAAATGCGCAGCGGCTTGGCGCCGCCAGCGAAGTAGTCCCACACCGGGCTGCACAGCACCACCAGCATGGCCGAAGTGGACGGCGTGGCCGCCGCGCCGATATTCGGCGTGGTGCCGATGAGCATGGGGCGCAAGTAAAGCGCACCGGGAGCGTCCGGGGCCTCTGCCCGGTTTTGGTCGACGGCCGCTAGCAGCATGTCGCGCAATTGGGCGGCATCGGGAACCGGCAGCACCAAGCTGCGGGCACTCTGGCGCAGGCGCTTGATGTGCAGGTCCATGCGGAAGATTTGCATCGAACCATCAGCGTGGCGAAACGCTTTCATGCCTTCAAAGCAAGTGCTGCCGTAATGCAGCACATGAGCCGCAGGGCTCAGCGACAACGGCGCCACCGGGCGTACGTCGAAGGCACCCCAAGCGCCGTGGTGGTATTCCGCCACAGCCATCTGACCGGCGAGGATGCTGCCGAAGGGGGCGCTTTGCGCGGGGTGGTTCGCCATCGTCGTTCTCCTGCTGCAGCGCCGGGCCTCCCGGCGCCGTGCCGTATGTTGTGCTGGCTCGCGCTACTCCACCATGAAAATGGTGGCGGGCTGCTCGAGCCGTTCTTTCAGCGCCTGGACCATCGCGGCGGCATCGAAGCCATCCACGAAGCGGTGATCGAACGACGAAGACAGGTTCATCATCCGGCGCACCACCACGGCACCCCCTACCACGACAGGACGCTCCACCGCCTTGTTCAGGCCGATGATGGCGACTTCGGGCAGGTTGAGCACCGGGGTGCTGACAATTCCGCCCAGCTTGCCGAGGCTGGTCACGGTGATTGTACTGCCGCCGAGCTCCTCGCGGCGGGCGGTGTTGTTGCGGGCCGCCGCAGACACCCGCCGCACCTCCGCCGCCACCTGCCCCAAGGTGAGTGCCTCGACATGGCGGATCACGGGGACCTTCAGGCCGTCCGGGGTTTGCGTGGCAACGCCGATATGCACCCCAGCGTGGCGCAGGATGACGTTTCGAGCGGCGTCGTAGTGCGCGTTGCACTGAGGGAAATCGCGCAGCACCCGCGCCAGCGCCGCCATGACGAACGGCAAGTAGCTATAGGCTTCCTCGCGTGGACGGCGCGCGTTCAGATGCAGGCGCAGGGCCTCCAAAGCCGTGACGTCCACTTCTTCCACATATGAGAAGTGCGGTGCCGTGCGCTTGGCCTGCTCCATGCGCTGCGCTATGACCCGCCGCACCCCGATGACCGGAATTTCAGTGATGCCGTTCGTGGAAGCAAGCTTGCTCGCGACCGTCGGCAGCAAGCTGCCTCCCACATTGGCAGCGACCGTCGGCAGCAAGCTGCCTCCCACATTGGAAAATGTACTTGTAGGAGCGAGCTTGCTCGCGACAGCCCGGTCGAGGTCTGTGCGCAATACACGCCCACCCACACCGGTCGCGGGGAGTGTGGCGAGATCCACCCCTGCCTCCCGCGCCCGCCGGCGTGTAGCCGGAGAAGCCATCACCCGGCCTGACCGTGATTTGAGCAGCAATTCGCCGTGGCAGGTTGAAGAGTCGGGAGCAAGCTCCCTCCCACAAAGAGGCTCATCAGTACCAAGTGGCTCTTCTCTGCCAATGGGCTCCTCTCTGCCAGCCACCTGCTCTCTGCCAGCAGATTCCTCTCTAGCCACTTCTTCTGTGGGAGGCAGCTTGCTGCCGACTAGATCAAACACTACCAACACGGAGCCCACGGCCACCGCATCGCCCGGGACGCCGGCCAAGCTGACCACACGGCCACTCACCGGCGAGGACACCTCCACCACGGCCTTGTCGGTGGAAAGTTCCGCGAGCGGCGCGTCTTCCTGCACCCACTCGCCCACGGCCACCTTCCACGCCACGATTTCGGAACTGACCGTGCCTTCGCCAAGGTCTGGTACCTTGAACTCGAAGCGATGCGACGCCGCTGCCGAACTTGCGCCATTCATGCCGCTTCTCCCATCACGCGTTTCAGGGCATTCGCTACACGGGTCTGGCCGGGGAAGTACTCCCACTCGAAGGCATGCGGATACGGCGTGTCCCAACCACCGACACGCACGATGGGTGCTTCCAAGTGCCAGAAGCATTCTTCCTGAATGGTGGCGGCGAGCTCGCCACCGAAGCCGCCGAAGCGCGTGGCTTCATGCACCACCACACAGCGTCCGGTCTTCTTCACCGAAGCAATGATGGTGGCCGTGTCGAGCGGCGAGATGGTGCGCACGTCGATAATCTCGGCATCGATACCAGCGGCTTGTGCCGCGCCTTCGGCGACATGCACCATCGTGCCGTACGTCACGATGGTCAGTTCGCTGCCTTCACGAGCGATGGCACATTCGCCAATCGGCAAGCGGTAATAGCCTTCCGGCACCTCACCCTTGGCATGCGCGGTCCACGGCACAGCTGGCTTGTCGGGTTGGCCATCGAAGGGCCCGTTGTAGAGCCGCTTCGGCTCCAGAAAAATGACCGGGTCGTTGTCTTCGATGGCGGCGATGAGCAAGCCTTTGGCGTCGTAAGGGTTGGAAGGCATCACCACCTTCAAACCGCAGACATGCGCGAAGATGGCTTCCGGGCTCTGCGAATGCGTCTGCCCGCCGCGAATGCCACCGCCACAAGGCGTGCGAATAGTGACAGGTGCCGTGAAATCACCAGCGCTGCGGTACCGCAGGCGGGCCAGTTCGCTCACAATCTGATCGTAAGCCGGGTAGATGTAGTCCGCGAATTGAATCTCCGTCACCGGCCGCAGCCCATTCACTCCCATGCCGATGGCCGCGGCAATGATGCCACCCTCGGCGATGGGCGTATCCAGCACGCGGTGTTCGCCGTATTTGCGCTGCAAGCCCTCCGTGGCGCGGAACACACCGCCAAAATATCCGATGTCTTCACCGAGTAGCACCACACTGCGGTCACGCTCCAGCATCACGTCCATGGCGGAGTGGATGGCCTGCACCATATTCATTTGTGGCATGGCTTCAGGCTCCCGTGCCGGTGTTTTGCGTGACGTTGCCTGACAGCGCAGCAGCCGTTGCACCAGCCAACTCGGCCCGTAGCGCTTCCCGTTGTCGCGCTAAGTGCGGCGGCAACGTTTCGTATACATCCTCGAACATCAAACCAGGGTCCAGCTTCGGGCCTTCGGTCATCGTGCCGAAAGTACAAGCCGTCTTCCACGCCGCATTCACTTGCTGCTCCAGTTCGGCCGTCAGCGCCGCATGGCGCGCGTCGTCCCATTCACCCAACGCACACAAATGCTGTCGCAAACGTTCCAGCGGACATCCCAGCGGCCATTGTTCGGCTTCATCGCGCGGACGGTAGCGTGCAGGGTCGTCGCTGGTGGAATGCGCCGCCACACGGTAAGTGACCAACTCGATGAGCGTGGCGCCATGGCCCTTGCGCGCGCGCTCCGCAGCCCAGCGAGTGGCGGCATGCACTGCGAGGAAGTCGTTGCCATCGACACGGAGGCCAGGAATGCCATACCCGGGGCCGCGCGCGGCAAACGAAGGCGATTCCCCCGCGGCGAATCCCTGGAAGGTGGAGATTGCCCACTGGTTGTTGACTACATTCAGGATGCACGGCGCGCGATAAGTACTGGCGAACAGCAGTGCGTGATGGAAGTCGGCTTCGGCGCTCGAGCCCTCGCCTATCCAACTCGCAGCAATGTGGTCTTCGCCCTTGATGGCAGCGGCCATCGCCCAGCCCACCGCTTGCGGGAACTGCGTCGCGAGATTGCCGGAGATGGAGAACAACCGCGCATCGCTACCGTGATACATCACGGGCAACTGCCGACCCTTGCACATGTCGCCAGTGTTCGACAGTAACTGGTTCATGAGCGCCACCAACGGCTGACCGCGCACAACTTGCAGCCCTTGGTTGCGATAGCCGGGAAACAGCATGTCGTGCGGTTCCAGCGCCATGGCGGCGGCCACGGAGACCGCTTCTTCGCCGGTGCATTTCACGTAGAAAGAGATGCGCCCTTGGCGCTGCGTCTTCTGCATGCGCTCGTCAAACAAGCGCGTCAGCAGCATGTGCCGCAAGCCCACCTGCAGTTCAGCGGGCTCGAGATGCGGGTTCCAAGGGCCCACGGCGCGGTGGTCGTCGTCGAGCACGCGCACCAACTGCGTGGCTAAATCCGCGGCGGAGGGCGACATCGCCTCGAGCCGAGCGCTCGGCTCCGGCCGCGCCACGGCACCGGCGGCCGACAGGCGCAGATAGCTGAAGTCAGGCGCCTCCCCGGGGCGGGCCGACGGATGGGGGATATGGAGACGGGACGGGCGCGGCATGGTCGGGGCTCCACCGAGAGGATGTTCTCGCTACCAAACTAGCCCGTGGCAGCAGAAAACTTCGCCCAAACTGATGCTCACAGAGTGCCATTGATGGTATTTTTATCTACATATATGCCATTCGTAAGATAAAAAAATGCAAACCTTCGACCGCACCGACTTGAAGATACTGGATGCACTGCAAAAAGACGGTACCCGGTCTACCGCCGACATTGCTCAAGCTGTCGGGTTGTCGCAGTCGCCTTGCTGGCGGCGGATCAGTTTGCTAGAGGAGTCGGGAGTGATTCGGCGCCGAGTCGCCCTGCTCGACCGACACCAACTCGGGCTGTCCGTGCTGGTGTTTGCCACGGTGAAACTGGCCAGCCACGGTTGGGAATCGCTGCCGAAGTTCAAGGAGCAGGTGGTGTCGTTTCCCGAGGTACTGCAGTGCTACCTCGTCATGGGCGACACGGACTTCGTGCTGCTGGTGGCCACTCCGACCATCGAGGACTACAACACCTTCATCCAAAAGCGCTTGTCGCAGGTGCCGGGCGTGCAATCCATCGAATCGCGCATCGTCATGGAAGAGGCCAAGAACACCACCGAGGTGCCGTTGGTGTTGCTGCGGGCGCAGCGCTGAGGAGCAGCTAACGCCTCGGTCAGCGGCTACGTCAGCGCCACGCCTGCTGCTAGAACCCGACGCGCACCGCCAACTGCGGGCCACCGGTCTTCAAGTGAACCTTGCCCGGCACGCTCGTATAGAAGCTTTCACCCTGCAGGTCGTAACGCTGGTAGCCCAGTTGAAAAGCCATGCCGGGCTGCCAAGCCCAAACGATGTTCGCACTAAAAGCCTTCAGCTTGCCCGAGCCCTGCGCTACGGTGCCCTGCACATAGTTGGCGCGGCCTTCGGCATACCAATGCGGTGAAATGCGCCACAAGCCTTCAATGCCTGCGCGCGGCACGGGCGCAGTGCCCGTGTCCTGTTGCTTCACGCCACGCTCCGGTACGGCGAGCAGCGCTTGGAAATCGATGAGATCGACGCCCAAGCCCACGGACAACTCGAAGCGCTCGTTGCGCAGGGGCGAGTACAAATACGTGGCTGAATAGCGCCGCAGATCCAACGTGGTCTGCACTGTGTCTGTTACGCCATAGGTAGTGCCGTCGTAGACGAAAGGCACCGTGGGCGTAGCTGTCGCTTGCCGCTCCCACGCCAGATAGTCCGCGCCTATGCGGAAGCGATGGCGGTTGCGCGTGCGCACGGTGAACTCCGCCGTGCCGGTGAGCTTGGAGCGTGCCAAGCCCAGGTCATCTTCGCCGGAGAGCGTCGTGCCGGGAACGCCGACCGCGGCATCGCGGCGCAGTTGGGTGTCGAGAGAACTGCGCCCCAGCGTGGCAGTGAAGACCACGCGTTGGTACTGCAAGCCATCGCTCGGCGCAGGCGGTGGCGCTGCGACAGCAAGCACGGGGACGGCAGCGAGGAAGGCAAACGCCAACCACGGGCGCGGAGAAAGCGAGGGAGCAACAGACACGGCACCAATCCTTTGGGGGGCGAGACTGCAAACTACCGCAGGCGGCTGCTCTTGTGCAGTGGGCTAGCCGTCCGTGAATGGCAACAAGTGCGAGTTCACACCTCGCGGTCGAGGGGCGGAGGCGGGCCGGGTGGCCGCGCATGCGGCGGGGGTCGCGGACCCAGCGGAGGCCGAGCACCCGGTGGAGGCCGCGGCCTAGGCGGAGGACCAAAACGCAGCGAATCGCGCAGGCGCTCGCGCTCTTCCGGCCCCAGTGACTCCCAACGTTCGCGCAGGCGCTCTTGCTCTTCCGGCGGCAGGGAGCGCCAGCGGTGGAAATACTCGCGCCACCGACGCCGCTCCTCCGGCGTAGCAGCCAACCAACGGCGTGCACCCTGCACCAACGCTTCGCGCCGCTGTGGGGGCAGGCTGGACCAGCGTTCCGCAAACCGTTGCAGCAGTTGTTGCTCGGCAGGCGTCAGGTTTTCAAAGGCGAGCGCCCCGAGGCCTTCCGAATGCTCAGGCGCAACGTTCAGCAGCTCTGGCGCCACCCATGGGGGTGGCTCGGGTGGCGACGCGCCAGCAGTGGCGCTAACCCACAGCAGGCCCAAACAGACGCAAGCGGTGTGCCAGTGCTTCATGGCGTCGCTTCGCCCGCAGCAACCATCGCGAAGAGCGTGGGGTCTTCGTCTAGCAAGCCCTGACCACCAGCACCACCCAAGTCGCCTTCGTCGATGGCCATCACTGGCGTTGGCGCGGAGAACACCGTGTGGTTGGTCCCGCTAGGGAACAACAGCAGTACGAACACTAGCGCCGCGCCCGCAGCTGCAGCCAGCGGCAGGAAAGGCGTACGCGCCCAACGGCTACGCGGCTTCAGTTCGGCCAGCGCCTTCTGCCGCGCCCGATTCAACTGCGAACGGGTCTGGCCGTCGAGGCTTTCCGCTTCGCGGCGCAACCATTCGCGAGTGGATTTTTCGAAGGGCGTGGTCACGGTGCTTCCTCCCCCACCGCGGCACGCAGGGCCTGCACTGCACGGAAATAGTGGGTCTTCACGCTGCCTTCGCTGCAGCCCATGGCCAGCGCCGTTTCCGCAATATCCAGGCCCTCGACGTTCCGCAGCAAAAACGCCTGCTGCTGTCGCGGCGGCAGCGCTTCCACGGCTTTGGCCACAGACCGCAATGCCTGTTCACCCACCAACTGCCGTAGCGGTTCCTGACGGGTATCGGGGGTCGTGTCGAGCGGGTCGCTAGGCGCTTCGTCGTCTTCCGCGTTGCCCTGCGTCCACCACGCGAACCATCGCCCGCGCACCATGCGGCGGCGGCGCTGGTCCTGCACCTTGTTCACCAGAATGCGGAAGAACAGGGGCCGCCATTCGGCCGCAGGGCGGTCCGAATAGCGACGGCAGAGTTGGAGCATGGCGTCCTGCACGGCGTCCAGAGCGTCTTCCCGATGACGCAGGCCGAGCAAGGCATGCTGGTACGCACGCTTTTCCACTTCCGCGAGGAACCGCTCCATGGCCGCATGCTGCGCATGCTGCGCCGACGCACTGCCGGCGGCAGCGAGCGCGCCGGACGAATCGTCGTCGGGGGACATGAGTAGCGTGGACAAGGACACCTCGGCGAAGCCTCCAAACGGCACGATGCCGTAGTTGCAACGCCGGCGCTAGCCTGAGGTTGACACGCGCCAGCCTGCCACTGACAGGCAGCGGCGCGAAGTTGGCAGGCTCTCATCCATAAAAGCACTTGCCAAACGCGGCGCCGCCAAGATGCACGGGAAAGTTATCCACCACCCAAATAAACCAAGCACTTGCGCGCCAAATGGAGAGAGGAATTTAACAAATGCACGTAACCACAATGTCATATTCCCGCATGAAATGACGTAACTCATTGATTTTCATGGTGCGCAATATCACTGATCAAATTTTGTCCGGCGAGGCACAAAACCCTGCAGCGACGTACACTTAGCAGCGTCCCTCCCCCCTTCATCCACAGAGTTATCCACAGGATGTGTGGACAACCCATGGTCTACCTGCGCCTCGCCATCGACACCCCGCTGCGTCGCATGTTCGACTATCTGCCGCCGGCGGAAGGGGCACCTGCGGGCGGATGGCAGCCGGGGCTGCGACTGGCCGTACCGTTCGGGCGCGGCGAAGCGGTGGGCGTGCTGCTGGAGGCCGTTGGCACCACGGAAGTGCCCGCCGCCAAGTTGCGGCAAGTGCTGGCCACGCTAGACACGGAACCCGTGCTGGACCCGGTCACCTTGGGCCTGCTGCGCTGGGCTGCGGACTATTACCACCATCCCATCGGCGAAGTATTCGCGGCGGCTTTGCCGGTGCTGCTGCGCCAAGGGCGCGCGGCCCAAGCGGACCGCCGCCTTTGGTCGCTCACTGGCGCAGGTTGCGCAGCGCTGGAGGGCACCGCCGCACCGCCCGCCCGTCTGGGTAAACGGCAACGCGAGGCGCTGGAACTGCTGCGCACGCATGGCGCCGGACTGACGTTGGCGTATTACGCGACGCTGGCGCCGCCGCTGCGTACCGCCCTGCGCAACGCCGTGGAACGCGGCTGGGCCCAACTGGCCGAGGCTGACCCTACCGCAACCCCGGAAACCAGCGCCGTTGCCGTGCTGCCGCCCCCGGGTGCCACCCGCCCGGAGCCCACCACCGCGCAGGCCGCCGCGCTCGCCGCCGTCGCCGCCGCGGGCCCGGGGTTCCATGCCTTCTTGCTGGAAGGCGTCACCGGTAGCGGCAAGACCGAGGTGTACCTGCGCCTGCTGGAAGACGTGCTGGCCAGCGGCAAGCAGGGGTTGGTGCTGGTGCCCGAAATTGGCCTGACGCCCCAACTGGTCGACCGGTTCCGGGCCCGCCTCGGCGGCGGACTGGCCGTGCTGCACTCGGCGCTGACGGACAGCGAACGGTTGGCCGCTTGGCGCGATGCCCGCGAAGGCCGCGTCAGTGTGGTCATCGGCACTCGCAGTGCCGTGTTCACGCCACTCGAACGGCTGGGCCTCGTCATCGTCGACGAAGAGCACGACGGCAGCTACAAGCAGCAAGACGGCTGGCGCTATTCAGCGCGCGATCTCGCTGTCATCCGCGCGCAGCGCGCCGGCGTGCCCGTGGTGCTGGGCAGCGCCACCCCCGCACTGGAAACCCTCTGGAATGCGCGGCAAGGGCGCTACCAGTTGCTAACCATGCCTGTCCGCGCCGGTGCGGCGGGTGCGCCACGCCTGGGCCTGGTGGACCTGCGCCGCGAACCGCAATACCAAGGCTTGGCCACTGCCAGCGTGCTGGCCATGCAACGGCATTTGAACGCTGGCAATCAAGTACTGCTGTACCTGAACCGACGCGGCTTCGCGCCCACGCTGTTCTGCAACAACTGCGGCTGGGCCGCTCCCTGCCGCCGCTGCGATGCGCGCATGACGGTGCATTCACGGCCGGCCGGCTTGACGTGCCACCACTGCGGGTTGGAAGCCACCCTGCCCTTCGCCTGCCCTACCTGCAGCCACGAACTGTCGCCGGTGGGCCAAGGCACCGAACGCATCGAACAGCTACTGGCGGACCAGTTCCCAGGCACCGAGGTCCTGCGCATCGACCGCGACACCATCCGCCGCCGTGGCGAACTGGATGCAGCGCTGGAGCGGGTTCGTGAAGGCCACGCCCGCATTCTCGTGGGCACACAAATGCTGGCCAAGGGGCACGACTTCCCCGAAGTGACTTTGGTGGTGGTACTGAACGCCGACCAAGGCTTGTTCGGCACGGACTTCCGCGCGGCGGAGCGCTTGGCGCAAACGCTGACGCAAGTGGCAGGCCGTGCGGGCCGCGCCGAACGCCCTGGCGAAGTGCTCATCCAGACCACCTTTCCGGACCACCCACTGCTGGCGCGCTGGCTGGAAGGCGGCTATGACGCCTTCGCTACCGTGGCACTGGAAGAACGCGCGGCTGCCGGCTGGCCGCCGTATTCGAAGCTGGCAGTGCTACGCGCCGAAAGCGAAGACGAAGGCGCAGCGCTGGCGTTCCTGCGCGCGGCGCGGGATGCCGCCAATGCACTGGGTATTCAAGGGGTACGCCTGCTGGGGCCGGCCCCCGCGGTGATGGAGCGCCGCGCCGGGCGCTTTCGGGCACAACTGCTGCTGGAATGCCCGCAGCGCGGCCCGTTGCACCAGTTGCTGGGGGCGTGGCTGCCGCTGGTGGATGCCTTACCGCGCCCACGCCGGGTGCGTTGCGCCCTCGACGTGGACCCGGTGGAAGTGGCCTGAAGCCAGCCGCTGTCCCCTGGTAGGAGGGAGCTTGCTCCCGACTCTTAGCGACGCTTTTGGCGCGCCGCCTTCATCTCTTCCCGCGACAACTTGCCATCGTGGTTGGTGTCCATCACGGCAAAGTGTTCCGCGAGCATGGGCATGGCCTTGGCTTCTTCAGCGGAGATGGCGCCATCGCCATCCTTGTCGGCACTGCGCAGGCGTTCGCCCATGGCGCCTTCCATGCGGCCCTTCATGCGCCCGCCCATGGCGGCCATCATCAACTTGTGGGCGGCTTCGGCTTCAGCGCGCGTTACCTTGCCGTCGTGGTCGGCATCCACCTGGTCGAAGTGCTTGGCCGTCATGGCGGTGAATTCGGCGCGAGTGACGACGCCGTCGCCATCCTCGTCAGCCATGGCAAACATGGCGCCGGGGCCGCCCATGCCATGGCCCATGCCACCGCCTTTGCCATGACCCATGCCGTGACCCTTACCGTGACCGTCCATGTCATGGCAACCCATCGCAGTTCCTGCCGTAGCGGCACAGTCCGGCGGTGGCGGAGCCGGCGGCGCTGGCGGCGCAGGAGGAGCGGCCAAGGCCACCGCCAAAGGCAGCCCCAAGGCAAGCAGGAGACCTGAAAACTTGAGCGTTGCGTGACGCATGTTCGTAACTCCAAGAATTGGAAGGGCACTAATAGCCCACATGAACCATGAAAACGCACGGGCCGTCGGTAGGTTGACGCGCACTACGCCACAGCCTGAATCAAAGCGGACGATGCCATGAATACGACCACCGCGACCGGGCCGCGTTCCATTACAATGGGTCCCCTTTTCGCTTTCCGGTCCAACCCCTTGAAAACGCTCGTCGAGTCGCTGGTCGCCCAGGCGCTGGCTGCGCTTCCCGCAGGCACCCTCCCCGAAGACGCGCAGGCGTCGGCCCGCTTGGCCCCGGCAGATATCGAGCGTACCCGCGACGCGCGCAACGGCGATTTCGCCTGCACCATTGCACTGCGTCTGGCAAAGGCGGCGAAGAAGAACCCGCGGCAATTAGCCGAAGCCCTGCTCGCTGCGCTGCCCGCGCATGCCGACGTGCTGAAAGTGGAAATTGCCGGCCCCGGCTTCATCAACTTTCACCTCGCCCCGGCCGCTTGGCAAGGCGTGGTACGGGAAGTGCTCGCGCAAGGGGAAGCCTATGGCCGCAGCCAGCAAGGCGGTGGCAAACGCGCGATTGTGGAGTTTGTCTCCGCAAACCCTACGGGCCCCCTGCATGTGGGCCACGGCCGCCACGCTGCCTTCGGCGCCACGCTCGCCAACCTGCTCACCGCTGCGGGCTGGCAAGTGCACCGCGAGTACTACATCAACGACGCTGGCCGTCAGATGGAAATTCTCGCGGCCTCCACGTGGCTGCGCTATTTGCAACAACGCGGTGAGCAGTTCAGCTTTCCCAGTAACGGCTATCGTGGCGACTACCTGCTGCCTATCGCCGAACAACTGGGCAAGCGCGCTGGCGATACGCTGCACCGTGCCGCTGCGGCCATCTTCACCGGCTTGCCGCCGGATGAAGCGGATGGCGGTGACAAAGACGACTACATCGACGCCGTCATTGTGCGTGCCCGCGAACTGCTCGGTGAAGACGGCTTCCGCATGGCGCTGGATGTGGCACTCGAGGACATCCTTGGCGACATTCGTCAGGACCTCGAAGAGTTCGGCGTGGTCTACGACCGCTGGTACAGCGAACGCAGCCTGACGACCAACGGCGCCATCGACCGCGCGCTCACATTGCTGCAGTCACAAGGCCGTGTGTTCGAGAAGGATGGCGCGCTCTGGTTCCGTGCCACCGAATTCGGTGACGAGAAAGACCGCGTAGTGGTGCGCGAAAACGGCGTGAAGACCTACTTCGCTTCCGACATCGCCTACCACTTGGAAAAGCGCGAGCGTGGCTTTGATTTATTGCTCGACATTCTCGGCGCCGACCATCATGGCTACATCGCCCGCGTGCGCGCCGGCCTAGAGGCCATGGGCCAGCCGGGCGACAGTCTCGAAGTACGCCTCGTGCAGTTCGTCACGCTGTTCCGTGGCGAAGAAAAAGTACAGATGTCGACGCGTAGCGGCGAGTTCATCACGCTGCGCCAGCTTCGTGCCGAAGTAGGCAATGACGCTTGCCGCTTCTACTACGTGATGCGCAGCAACGACCAGCACCTCGACTTCGACTTGGAACTGGCCACCAAGCGCAGCAACGATAACCCGGTTTATTACATCCAGTACGCGCATGCCCGCGTGAGCAGCGTACTGCGGCAGTTGGCCGAGCGCGGACTGACCCACGACAGCGCCAGCGGCCAAGCCGCTCTGGGCCGCCTGACGGAGCCGCAAGAGCAGGCGATGGCCGCTACGCTGACGCGTTACCCTGAACTGATCGATAGTGCAGCCACGCAGCGCGCACCGCATCTGCTCGTGCACTACCTACGCGAGCTGGCGAACGATTTCCACAGCTACTACAACGCACACGCCTTCATCGTCGACGATGCCGAACTTCGCGACGCGCGTCTTGCGCTCGTGCTGGCCACGCGGCAAGTGCTGCGCAATGGCCTTGGCATCCTCGGCGTCACGGCGCCGGAGAGCATGTGAGCACAGGACGTGATTACCGCAAACTGACCACACCACGCAACCGCAGCTCTCTGAGTGGCGGTGCCGGCTTGGTGATTGGCCTGGCGCTGGGTGGCCTGCTGGCTTATTTCACTTACCAGCAAGGCAAGAAGGTAGGCGCCGCAGCGGGCGCAGAAACGCACACGCCCAAGCCTGCCAGCCAGCAAGCGGCTGAAGCGGCGGCTGACGTACCACCCGTGGACACCATCGACTACACCTTTTACGGACGCCTCCCTAACCAAGGAGTGGACGTGTCCAAGAACAAGGAGGCCACGCCGAGTGCGGCGCCGGCCGAAGAAGATCAAGGTCTCTACTTGGTGCAGGTAGTATCGCTACCCAAGCAGCCGGATGCGGAAGCCGTGCGCGCGCAACTGGCACTGGAAGGCTACGACGCGAAACTGCAGACCGTGGAAGTGTCCGGCACCACTTGGCACCGCGTCATCATCGGTCCGCTCAACGAGATGGCCGCAGCACAAGCTACCGCCGAAAAGCTCGCCAAGCAGAAATACAACCCGGTAGTCAGCCGCGTCGCGGATTGAAGGCGGCAAATAAAAAGGGGCAGGTCTTGCGACCTGCCCCCTCTTTATCAACAGTCAGCAGTTCAGGCGACGATTAGAAACCGACGCTGAAACCAGCCGAACCGCCCGTCTGGCCACCGGCATTCGACACCGCCACACGGAACTTCGAGCGTTCCGTGGCCTTGATGTCAACGGCAGCGGCAACCGCCGTTTCACCGCCGAAGGTACCAACGCCCAGGCCGAGCGCGAACTTGCCGTAATCCACGGTCGGGATCGAGGCAATGGCCATGGACATGGCAACACCGGCGCGCACTTCCTTGACATCTTTCTCGAGGACGCCGACTCGACCTTCGAGCGAACCCACGCGGGCATCCGTCGCGTTCAAGCGCGTTGCCAGAGCGTTGTCGCCGGAGATGCGAGCAGCAGCCTCGGTGTTGATGTTGGTCTGCAGGTTGGTGTCAGCCGTCGTACGAGCGCTTGCTTCAGCGGTCACTGCAGCAGCACGCGTCGAGGCTTCAGCGTTGATGTTGTTCTGCAGCGTGGTGTCCGCAGCGGAACGAGTCGCGGCTTCGGCAGTGTCTGCAGCAGCACGAGTCGACGCTTCCGCGTTGATGTTGTTCTGCAGGTTGGTGTCGGCTGTCAAACGGGTCGCAGCCTCAGCAGTATCAGCTGCCGCACGCGTCGAGGCTTCAGCGTTGATGCTGTTCTGCAGAGCGGTGTCCGCAGTAGCACGTGTCGCAGCTTCGGCATTGTCGGCAGCGATACGAGCATTCGTTTCAGCCGTGTCTGCAGCAGCACGCGTCGAAGCTTCGGCAGTGTCCGCAGCAATTCGCGCAGTCGCCTCGTCGTCGATGTTCGCCTGCAGCGCAGCATCCGCATTCGCACGCGTCGAAGCTTCAGCATTATCGGCAGCGATACGAGCATTCGTTTCAGCCGTGTCTGCAGCAGCACGCGTCGATGCTTCGGCAGTGTCCGCAGCAATCCGCGCAGTCGCTTCGTCGTCGATGTTCGCCTGCAGCGCATCATCCGCAGTTGCGCGAGCAGTCGCCTCGGCATCGATGTTCGCCTGCAGCGTCTGGTCCGTCGTGTAGAGCTGGTCAAGGCCATTGACGATGGCCTGCCCAACGTCACCACCGTTGGCCGAAGCCTGCAGCACAGCCGTGCCCGGGTTGTTCGGATCCGCCAGGATGCCCTGCAGAGAAGTCGGGAGAACTGTCGCTGCCTGAGCGGCATCCACGGCATTAGCTGCCGTAGTTACAGTGCCCTGCGCAGCCGCAACCGCGGGTGCGCCAGCAGCGACATTGGCACCGACCAAAGCCTGATTCGGTGCCGCAGCGGCTGCTAGTGCCGCAAGGACGGGGGCGTCTGCCGCTGCCTGCGCCATCATCTGGCCTGCGTCAGCAGCAGTCTGCGCCGTAAGCTGAATGGCATCGGCAGCCGCCTGATCAGACGCCAACGTCGCATCGGCAACGACCTGCACGGCAGCAACCGCGGTAACGGCGTTCGACTGAGCGGTACTCAGCGCGGTGCCCGCAGTCGAAGTGGCATTCACGAGAGCAAGCTGCGCGGTCTGCGCGCTGATGTAATTGGTGCAAACAGCCGAAGGGTTAGCAGCGCAGTACTGGTCCGCGGTGCCGCCGACCGCATTCAGTGTCATGTCCGCCTGAACCGCCGCCAAGGCACTCGAGAACTGCGTAGCGCCAGCCGCTTGGTCATCCAGCGCCTGGTCGTAAGCGCCCTGCGCGGTCGCCACGAGAGCGTCCTGGGTCGTCTGCTCGGCTTGCACGGCCGCGTCGCGAGTGTCCTGGGCCGCCGTGTACGCAGCCGCGTGGTCGGCGGCAGCAGCAGCGTAGGCATCGGCATGAACCGTCGCAGCCGCCGCGTAGGCGGCCGATTGGTCGGTGACTGCCTGGGAAACCGCGATATTCGCGATGGACACAGCGGCCTCGAGGTCGGCCAGCGTAACGGCACCGGGGGTGGCGCAGTTGGCGATCGACGTGCCATTGGCGCTGAAGCAACCCTCGAGGTTGCTCTGGTAGCTGGCGGTTGCCGCGGCCAGCGCCGAATTGGCGCTAGCGAGCGTGCCTTGAGCGGCGCCAAGGTTGGCGTTGGCGTTGGCCACCTGATCATCAATCCATTGCTGGAAGGTGCCGTTGTAGCCGTTGTTTGTTACGGCGTTCTGGTAGTCCTGAGTGGACTGCGGGTCTACTGAACCCACGGCGTAGGCCCCGGCAGACCAGGTCCCGAGGGCGGACGCCACTAGGGCGGCCAGAATATGATTTGCTGAAGGCCTCATTTTATCCTCGCAAGGTTTGTTTATCGACGAAAAGGGTAATCTCGGGTGGCGCTATTAACTTCGCCTCGAGAGATATTAGCCGCTGAATTCCCCGCGGCTCCTCATTTCGTATTGACAAACTAGCAAGTATTATTGATTTAGGAGAACGATTAATATATTGGTTGTTTTTATTAAAGATGAATCGCTGTTCAATAATGAATAGCATTCGCCCTGAAGAGCGCCATCGCTAGCGCATTAAACGCTTTTATAACAGTGTTTTCATGGTTTTTCAGGCGCAGCAACCCCACCGCACCCGAAGCGCAGGCAGCATCCCTTTGGTGCATTTAAAACAATAACCATAGGGCACACTTAAGTCGCCCTTTTTATATTTTATTGCCCCTTTTTTCATTATCTATACTCCCCTTGATTCAGTAATTTTTATAAAATAATTTTAGTACCCAATCACGCATACCAATTTATGCGCAAAAATCCGTTTCATGCATTGCATTAAGGCGACAGCGTCTTAAGATTGGCGCCACAGCACCACCAACACGAAAGCGGGTTGGGGGGCGTAACGAACAACTTCATTGGATGGGGAACCGTAATGCTGAATCGGGACATCAACAGCGTGCCGTACCTGCTGCTGGCGGTAAGTGCACCCCATCCCACCGTTTCTTATGTGGTGCTCACCTGGCGCCTGAACGAACTGGGCGGCGAACGGCATTGCCGGCAATGGCTGAAGAAGCTGCAAGCCGAGGGGCTAGTGGAACTGCAGTCGGATTCGCGCGCAGACCGCCGCGAGAAGTCGGTACACGTCACGGAGAAGGGTTACCGCGTTCTGCGCGACCTGCGCGCTTCGCTGACGGCGATTGGCGAAGCCCAGGCGGGCTCACGTGGCGCGGAAAAGAACCCGGCCGCGGGGTCTATCGATTTGCGGGTGACGGCCTGAAGCCAGGCCTGCGGCTAGATCTGAGACTAGACGTGCGGATAAATCTGAGACTAGGCCTGCGGCCCGCGGTCAGCCGCGCAGCAGGCTGACCAGCAAGGTTTCGGCTTCGAGTACCTGCCGCAGGCTCTCGCGGCCCTTGGCCGACAGGTAGAGCACGCGCTCCCGGCCATCGCCACGCGCACCATCACGCACTTCGAGCCAGCCGCGGACGCGAAATTCGCGCAGCGTTCGCCCGGCCACCGCGTGCGAACCCAGTCCATTGGTGCGGAACGCCAGCATGACCTGCTGCTTGGCCTGCCCGGAATGATGCGCCAGCAGGCAAGCCGCCGCCAACCAGCGCAGTTCCATCTCGGCCGTCGGCGCTACTACGCCTGAATAGTCGGTATCGTCTGGCATGGCGGGTTAGCCGGAGCCATTCCGCGCCGAGGCGCGCGTGGGTTTGCGCGGCGCGCAGGTGAGCAGCGCCATCTTCATGGCCATCATCAGCAGTTCCTTCTGCGAATTGATGTTCAGCTTACGAAACACGTGCTTCAGATGCGCCCGCACGGTGTGCGGCGACAACTTCAAGGCCTTGGCGATGCCCGGCACGGCGTGCCCACTAATGGCCCCCAGTGCTACCCGGGCCTCGGCGCGCGTCAGGCCGAGCGAAGAAATGAGCATCTTCTCGGTGAGACGGCCGCGGTCCTCGCCATCCAGGACGAGCAAGAGCACGGCTTCGCCGTCCGCCAACTGCTGCGCCAACACCAGGTGCGGCTCGCGCTTGGCGGTGCGGCGCAACAAGCGCATGAGCATGCGCTCCGGGCCGGACCCTTGGCGGAAGGCGCTGAAGTGCTCTTCGAAATTGGCGTCTACCAGCCGCAACTTGCCCTCGTTGACGCGAAACGCGTCCCCGCGGGCCAGCAAACGGTTGGCCGCATGGTTGGCTTGTTGCAGGGTGCCATCCGGGGTGACGAGCATCACTCCCATTGGCAGGTAGTCCATTAGGCTATCTGGCACGAATCCTTCCCATCCTTGGTCTAGAGCCAAGTGTTTCCCTTGGTCGTCCTAGTGCAGCATCTCCGAATTTCCCCTGATTGACATCCCCCAATTGGGCTAAAAAAAGTGCTTTTTTTACCTAAATACGATGAAAACACGCCGCAGGGTCAGAAACTGACCCGCATCCTGTAATGCACCGCAATATCCCCGTCGAGAATCCGTGATATTTACGCTCAGCATCTAGTGTTACCTGGCGTCCATCCACCGAAATCGCCTACTGATTTAAACTGGCACTTGTAACTGTCTAAAATACCTAGCATTTTTGTCAATTGTTCTTTGCGCCAATCTCTCTAGCATTCCAACCGTTGTAGGGAAGAACCAAAGAAGAATGCCGGTGAATCCACTCGGAGCCATGCCTTATCTCGTGCTGGTGGCGACCACGCCCCACCCCACGGTCACGTACGTCATCCTGAACTGGCGTATGCACGAGTTGGGTGGCGAGCGCTATTGCCGGACCCAATTGCGGCAATTCGAAGCCGCCGGGCTAGTGGAACTGCACGACGGCCTCGGTCAGGACCGACGCGAAAAACAAGTTCGGCTTACGGCCGCGGGGCACACCGAGTTGCGCCGTCTGCGCGAAATGCTGGCGAAGTTGGATATTGTGGAGAAAGCTAGCCAGCGCGCCTAGGGGGCGCCACTACGCCCGAGGACGGCCGCCTTCCCAGTGCACGCCGCGCGTGAAACACTGGCGCCATGAACACTAACGCCCAAGCTTCTGCGACCCGCCAGGTCCTGCGCCGGCACGTCGGCCGCCCCACGACCGACGGCGCCGGCGTTAAGCTCACCCGCGTCATCGGCGTGCCGGGACTCGACATGCTCGACCCCTTCCTGATGCTGGACGAGTTCCGTTCCGATGACCCCGCGGCTTACATCGCAGGCTTCCCGGAACATCCGCATCGCGGCTTCGAGACCGTCACCTACATGCTGGCCGGCCGCATGCGCCACCGCGACCACTTGGGTAACGTCGGCCTGCTCGAACCCGGCAGCGTGCAATGGATGACGGCCGGCCGCGGCATTCTCCACAGCGAAATGCCGGAACAGGAGAATGGGTTGCTGTGGGGCTTCCAGCTGTGGATTAACCTGCCGGCCCGCAGCAAGCTGTGCGCACCGGGCTACCAGGACATCTCACCCGAGCGCATCCCGGAAGTGGCCCTGCCGGGCGGCGGCAAAGTGCGCGTGGTGGCTGGCAGCTTCGCCAACACCCTCGGGCCGGTGGCCGCGGCGGACACTTCCCCACTGTTCCTCGACGTGCGTCTACCCGCCGAAGCGAGCGTTGAACTGCCAGTCCCCGCGGGGCACAGCGCCTTCGCCTTCACTTACGAAGGCACCGTTCAAGTGGGTACTGGCAGCGCCGTGCAAACCGTTTCGGCACGGGAACTGGCCGTGCTCGGCGACGGCGCCAGCGTGCGCTTCGCCACCGGCAGCACCCCTGGCAGGGCCCTGTTGGTGGCTGCGCGGCCGCTGCGCGAACCCGTCGCCAAATACGGCCCGTTCGTCATGAACACGCCGCAGGAAATCCACGAGGCCATCGCCGACTTCCGCGCTGGCCGCTTCTGAACAAACCGGCGCGCGGAAGAGGCCGAGAGCACGGAAGCGCACCGGCCCCGATGCCACAATGCAGTTTCACGGAGGAAATCCAATGACACTGCTCTCCACCGAAGCCCGCTGGGGCTTCATCGCCAAACTGTTCCACTGGACCATGGCCGTGGGGCTGCTGGGCTTGTGCGCCTTCGGCTTCTGGATGTCCGACCTGCCGCGGGGCCCGGCTATGTTCAAGGCCTACGCCTTGCACAAAAGCTGCGGCATCACGCTGTTGGCGCTGGCACTCGCACGGCTGGCATGGCGCGCGGTGGACCGGCGCCCTGCCGAACTTCCCGCCCCGGGCTGGCAAAAGCTGGCAGCACTCGGTACGCATCTGGCGCTATACGCGCTGATGCTGGCAGTGCCCTTGGTGGGCTGGGCTTACAACAGTGCGGCCAACTTCCCGTTGCAATGGTTCGGGCTGGTGAACCTGCCGGCACTGGTGCCCGCAAGCCCGCTATTGAAAGAGTTCTTCCACGAAGCCCACGAGCTCGGCGCCATCGCGCTACTAGTGCTAACGGCGGTGCATGTGGCAGCGGCATGGAAACACCACCTGCTGGACAAGGACAACACACTGCGCCGTATGCTGCCGGGTGGCGGCGCCGTGTTGCTAGTGGCCGCCGGCGCGTTGGGTCTGGCGACCTGGAGCGTGCCGCGCCCTGCCAGTGCGGCCGTTCATGGCAAGGCTCCCGCCGCCGTGGAATGGCGTTTGGATGCAGCGCGTAGCAAACTGACTTTCAGCGGCACGCAGCAAGGCGCCACGTTCAGCGGGCGCTTCAACCGTTACACGCCGCTCATTGTCTTCGCACCGGGCGCACTGGCCGCTTCCAAATGGAGCGTGACCATCGATGTGGCGTCGAACGACAGTGCCAACGCCGAGCGCGATGAAACCATGCGTACCGGCGAATGGTTCGACGTAGCGCACTACCCTACAGCTTCGTACACCGTGCGCAGTTTTCGCGCCGGCAATACGGCGGGGTTCTACGTGGCACAAGGGGAACTGGCCATCAAAGGCCGTTCAGTGCAGGTGCCACTTCCCTTCCGCTGGACACCGTCCACCGACGGCAAGAGCGCCACGCTCACCGGGCAGGTAGTACTGGACCGCCATGCTTTCGAACTGGGCACCGGCGACTGGGCCGACGACGCTTGGGTCGGCCGCAATGTCACCGTGGGCGTGCAGCTCGCACTGGTTCGCTAAGAGTCGCGAGCAAGCTCGCTCCCACAAGGGACATGAGTCGCGAGCAAGCTCGCTCCTACAAGGGGCATGGGTCGCGAGCAAGCTCGCTCCTACAACGAAGCTTGCTTGTGGGAGGGAGCTTGCTCCCGACTCTTCAGTCGTCGCCGCCCTGCCGGAAGTCCACGCCCAGCGAACGCAACTTGCGATAGAGATGGGTGCGTTCCATGCCGACACGCTTGGCCAACTGCCCCACCTTGCCATTGCATAGCAGCAATTGCTGCTGCAGATAAGCGCGCTCGAAAGCCTCGCGGGCCTCGCGCAGCGGCAGCGCCAGCAAGTCTTGCTTCACCAACGGCTCGTTCTGCGCGGCGGCCATGGCCAGCTCGCGTTCGATTTCCTCTAGGCGAATTTCTTCTTCGCCGCCGAGCACCAACAGGCGGTGCACAAGGTTGCGCAGTTCGCTGATATTGCCCGGGAACGGATAGTTGCGCAGACGGTTCTGTGCCGCCATGCCGAAGCGGCGGAACGGCAGGCTTTGCTCGTCTACCAAGCGGTCCACGTAATGCCGCAGCAGGTCCGGCACATCCTCGCCATAGTCGCGCAACGGCGGCACGCGCAGCACCACCACCGCAAAGGCGGAGTACAAGTCGCGGCGCAGCAAGCCCGGGGTATCGCCCGTTCGCTGCTCGACGCCCGGCGAAACACTGCACGACCAGCGCACGTCGATGGCCTGCGGCTGCCCGCCTTCCGGCGTATAGCGGCCCGCCTCCATATCGGCGGTCAGCACACGCTGTGCGGTGGGCGAGAGATCTTCGAGGCCATTGATGAACAGCGTGCCACCCTCGGCCTGGGCGTAGAACCCCGGCTCGGTGGTGGTGCCGCGCAAGGCACGCGCGGCCCCGGCATCGTCGAGCAAACCACCCACCACGGTGACAAACGGCTTACCGGGACGGCCGAGCTGGTGCAAGTAACGCGCGAAGGCCTCGCGGCCGCTGCCCGACTCGCCTTGGAACACCACGGGCGAAGCATGCGGGGCTACCTGCTGTAGTTGTTCCCGCAACTGCGCAACGACACGACTCTTGCCCACCGGTGCCGGCAACCCGCCCCCTAGCAAGCGCACGCCCTTGCGACGGCGACGCCCCGCTTCCAGTGCACGCTCCACCGTACGTAGCAACTTGTTCAGCGACAGCGGCTTCTCGACGAAGTCGAAGGCGCCAAGGCGTGTGGCCTCGACAGCCGTTTCCACGGTGCCATGGCCAGACATCATCACTACCGGACAAGTAAGTGCGCCCTCGCGTGACCACTCGCGTAGCAACGTGACGCCGTCGGTGTCGGGCATCCAGATATCCAGCAGGATCAGGTCGGGGTCCCCCTTGGCCCGGGCGGCCCGCGCAGCGGCGGCGTTCGCGGCCACCTCTACCTCGAACCCTTCATCGGCCAGGATTTCCTGAAGGGTGCTACGGATATCGGACTCGTCGTCCACGACCAGGATGCGGGATGCCGTCATGCTCGTTCTCTCCTCGGCTCGCTCTTGCGCGTCTCGCGCGTACCCAGTTGGGCACGCGACTCTTCATTCAGCGGTAGTGACACCAATACGCTGGCGCCACCCTCGGGGCCATTGTGCGCCTCGATACGGCCGCCGTGCTCTTCCACCACCTTCTTGACGATGGCGAGGCCGAGGCCGGTACCCTTGGGCTTGCTGGTCACATACGGGTCGAACACCTGGCCCATCAGCTCGCGCTGGAAGCCCGGGCCATTGTCGACCACCTCGATCTGTACCACTGGCTGACCATGCCATCCCGCGCGACGGGTGGTGACCTGTACCAGTGGGTCCGGCGTTCCCTCGAGCGCTTCCATAGCGTTCTTCAACAGGTTCGAGAGAATCTGCCGTACACGCCCACGGTCCGCTTCCACGGCCTCAAGCCCCGCTTCCAGCGCCAGTTCCACCTGCACGGGCCGCTCGCCAGCGCGGTAAAGCTCCGCTACCTCCGCCACCAAGGCGTTCAAGTCGAACGGTTCCAACACCAGTTGCGGCGCGCGGGCGTATTCGCTGAAGGCATTCACCATGCCCTTCATCGCCTCCACTTGCTGCACGATGGTGTGCGTGGCGCGCTCGAGTACCTGCGCGTCTTTCTCGTTCATGCTGCCAAGAAACTTGCGCCGCATCCGTTCTGCGGACAACTGGATGGGGGTGAGCGGGTTCTTGATTTCGTGCGCCAGGCGCCGGGCTACCTCGCCCCAAGCGGCATCACGCTGCGCCTGCAGCAGCGTGGTGATGTCGTCGAACACCACCACGAAGCCACCGGCCGTCTCGCCGACCACGGGCAGCGCTGTACAGGCGCACATCAACTCGCGCCGCGAACCCTCGTCGTGGACTGGCACTTGCTCGCGCCATTCCGCCTGCCCGGCTTGCAAACGCTCGCCAACGCGGTCGAGAAACTGACCAAGCCAACGGTTCAGCTGCGAGGCCTCGCCCAAAGTCAGGCCGGAAGTCTGTTCCGGGTCCACGCCCAAGATGCTGCCTGCCGCGGCGTTCATGCTGCGAATGTGCAGGTCTGGTTCGAAGGCAATAACGCCGGTGGAAAGGCGCGCCAGCACGGTAGCAAGGTTCGCGCGTTCCTTTTCCACAGCGGCGCGGCTCTGCTCCGTCTCGGCGCGCGCACGGGCGAGGCGCTTGGTCATTTCGTTGAACGAAGTCACGAGGTAACCAATCTCGTCGCGCGAGGGCAGCGACAAACGCGTTTCGAAGTCGCCCTTGGCTACCGCGCGCGTACCAGCGATGAGGTCCTGTACCGGCTGCACCAATCGCTGCGCCCAGAACAAGGCGCCATAGACCGCCGCCAACAACGACAGCAATAACACCATCGTCAGCGTCAGGGCGAAGGTGCCCTTCAGGTAAGGACGCTGGTAAGTAAGACGACCATACTGTGCAGAAGCACTCTGCACGCCTTCGGCCAGCTTGGCGAGGCGGTCAGGAATGGCGTACTGCCCCACCAGTACCAATGCCTCCTCGCTCGGGGCACGACCAGGCAGCGGCGCCGCCGTGAATACGCCATAGCCACCATCGCCAGTCGGGTCGAGACTGACGAAGGGGCGATCTTGCCGTGTCTGCAACAGCACGTCTTCGCCGGGCAGCATGGGCAGGGCCCCGGCGCCGGCCGAGGACGAAAACGCCACCAATCGCCGATTCGCACCAACGACAATCATCTCTTCCGCACCATTGGCGCGGCGAATGCTGTCGAGACGAATGACTACGCCAATCTCGCTCTCGCCCGAAAGCTCGCGGGCCGCGCCTTCAGTGCGCGCCAGAAAATCGCCCATGCGCAGGCTCAAGCTGGAGCGGGACAAGGTGAGTGCGTCGGCGAAACCTTGCCGCACGTTCACATCGAACCAACTGTCGATACCGCGGTTGAGGAACTGCAGCGACAGCCAATACACCACCAACAGCGGCACGACGGCCAGCACCGCGAAGGTGCCGACGGCGCGCAACATCATTCGCGAACCAGGTACATGCCGACGGTAGTCGAGGGCCAAGCGCCAAGCTTTGCGGCCAATGAGTACCAACAGCACGACGATGCCGAGGCCATTGACCCCGAGCAACAGCGGCTGCAAGCGTGCGAAAGCGTTCGCGTCCGCGGCCGTCCGTGACATCAAGCCCAACGCGAGCGTGACGAACACCAGACCCAGCGACACCAGCACCACCGGCAGGTAGCGCGTCCATTGCGCAGGGCCCGCCGTTGCTTGCGTGCTGCCCTGCGCTGCGTTCACTGCCGAACCGTCCAGGTGTACCAGTCGGTGGTGCGCTGCCACTGCACCCAGAACATCAGCACCTTCAGGCTGTCTGGCATCCCACCCACTTCGGCAGTGGCGCGCAGCGAAGCTTCGTAGGTGGCGCTACCCCTCAGCAAGGGCGCGTCGATGATGGGAATGCCACGCGGACGCGACAAATGGTCCAGCGCTGCGGCTTGATTGGGCCAGGAGGTCTGCAGGCCAGTGTTCAGGTGCGTGACCAACCAGCGGTCCGACAGGGCGTGGTACTGCAAGCGCCACTGCTGATCGATTTCCGCGACGGAGGCATCCGGCAGAAAGCGACGCTTGCGGCGCAACTGGCTCTCGAGCGTCAAAGTGACCGGCACTCCATCACGCAGCGCCTCAAGAGCCGTTGCGGACAGACCCAGTTCCAAGGTGGCATTCAGTTGCATCACCCCATCGACCGGTTCCATATAGGCCGAGCGCACCTCGAAGCGGGCATCATCCGCAGCAACGGCCGCTGGCGCCAACGCGCACAACACCAGCGCCACGCAGAGCGCGACGGCAGCGGCGAAGCGACGATGTACGGCAACAACTAGCACTGGGTAGGGAATCCGTTCACTGGTGTCCGGCCGGCTGACGCCGCAGCACGGCGTAGCCAAAGCCATCTTGGTCAGCGGCACCCGGGAGCAGCACCAGCCCCGGCAAGCCGGGGGACACCACTGCAGGCAGCGCTTCCAGAGTCAGCCTAGCAGACTCCGTCACGTCCACGGCTTCCGGGGTCTCGCGGAGGAACCGGCGCAGGAGCAAGCCGTTTTCGGCCTTCAGCACCGAGCAACTGGCGTAGAGCAGCAGGCCACCCGGTGCCAGCAGGGGCCACAGGGCTGCCAACAGGCGCTCTTGGGTGGCCACGAAACCGGCGATATCCGTCGGCCGGCGCAACAGACGGATATCCGGGTGGCGACGAATGACGCCCGTGCCCGAGCACGGCACATCCAGAACGATACGGTCGAACAAGCGCCCATCCCACCAGGTGGATGGCTCCGCCGCATCCGCCACCAGCACCGTGGCGCGGCTTGCCAACCCCAATCGAGCGAGGTTCTCGTCAATGCGCGCCGCGCGTGTCGCGTCGTCGTCCAGCGCCACCACGGTGGCGGTGGGGAAAGTTTCCAGCAGATGGCCTGTCTTGCCGCCAGGGGCCGCGCAGGCGTCCAGGATTCTGAGTGGCGCCGCTGTGCCCGCGTCTGCCGCCGATGGTGCGCTGAGCAGGTAAGGCGCTACTTGCGCCGCCGCATCTTGCACGCTGCACAGGCCATCCACGAAGCCGGGAATGGCCTCGACCGGGCAGGGCTCGTGCAGACGCACCGCACTGGGCAGCCATGCGCAAGGGTCAGCGCCGATGCCCGCTTCGGCCAAACTGGCGAGAAAGGCCTCGCGCGTCGTCCGCGCGAGGTTCACGCGCAGCCACAAGGGCGCGCGGGCGTTGTTGGCGGTGAAAATCTCCGGCGCGCGCTCGTGCCAGTCGCGCTCGATGAGTTGCACCAACCAGTTGGGATGCGCCGACTGCCCGGCCGGCGAACGGTCTGCGGCGAACAAGGCACTGGCGCGTTCGCGCTGCCAACGCCGCAGCAGCGCGTTCACGTAACCGGCGGCCTTGGGCTGGCCTAGCACGCGCACGGCTTCCACCGTGCTGGTCACCACAGCGTGCGGTGGCGTAGCGGCATCTTCCAGTTCGAACACACCCGTGAGCAACAGCGCGCGAACAGGCGCGGCAGTCTTGGACCAATCACGATTGGCCAACGAGGCAATGGCAGGCTGCAGCCGCAACAGCGAACGGATGGTGCCGAAGGCAATGGCCTGCAGCGCGGCGCGGTCGCCGGCGGGCAATTCGCGGGCTGCCATGGCTACAGCAGATTCGAGGGTATGACCCTTGTCGGTCACTTCCAGCACGGCGCGTGCGGCAGCGGCGCGCAGCAAGGTACTGCGGTCGGGGGCACTCATGGCTGGGCTCCAGTCGTAGAAGAAGAAACAGATGGCATGCCGAGCACCCACCCAAGACAGGCGCCCGGGTCACCCGGATGACGCGCCTGCAAGAATTCACGCACAGTGACCGGCTTGCGCCCAGCCTCCTGCAAACGCTCGAGACGCAGACACGTGCCTGCGCCACAAGCCACCTCCATGCCCGCCGCGGAAACGCTCACCACGGTCCCAGGCACTGCGGCTTCCGTGCCGGCCGGGCGCGGCACCGGGCTGGCCGCCCAAACGCGCAGCTGCGCGCCGCGCCACTGGGTTTCGGCCACGGGCCAAGGGTCGAAGGCACGCACTTGTCGGTCGAGTTCACTCGCCGGGCGCGTCCAATCGAGCCGCGCCTCGGTCTTTTCCAGCTTGCGCGCATAGGTGACGCCGTCGGCTGCTTGCGCCACAAAGCGCGCAGTACCAGCAACGACTTGCTCCAGCGCCTGCACGATGAGCGTGGCGCCGAGGGCAGCCAAGCGGTCGTGCAACTGGCTCGTGGTTTCACGCTCACCGATCGTCGTCACGGCTTCGAGCATGACCGGGCCCGTATCGAGCCCCGCTTCCATGCGCATGATGCCCACGGCGGTGGTGGCATCGCCGGCTTCAATCGCGCGATGAATAGGCGCCGCACCACGCCAACGCGGCAACTGCGAACCATGAATGTTCATGCAGCCATGCACCGGCACAGCAAGCACATCCGGCGGCAGCAGCAAGCCGTAGGCCACCACGACCATGACATCGGGCGCGAAAGCGGCCAGTTCCGCCGCCGCCTCTGCAGTACGCAAAGTGACCGGTTGCAGCACGGGCAAGCCATGCGCCAACGCGGCAGCTTTCACCGGCGAAGGCTGCAACTGTCTGCCGCGGCCCGCAGGACGGTCTGGCTGCGTGTACACCGCCACCACTTCGTGCGTTGAAGCGCAAAGCGCTTCGAGCGCCGGCACCGCAAACACCGGCGTGCCGGCAAAGACAATACGCACGTCGGCTACAGCGCGCGCGTGCGGCGGGACTTCTCGAGCTTGCTGCGGATACGGCCCCGCTTCAGTTCAGAGAGATAGTCCACGAAGAGTTTGCCGTCGAGATGGTCGAGCTCGTGCTGAATGCACACGGACATGAGGCCATCGGCTGCGTACTCGAATGCCTTGCCGTGTCGGTCCAGCGCCCGCACCACTACGCGCTCCGCACGTCCGGTGTTCTCGTAGAACTTCGGAATGGACAGGCAGCCTTCTTCCAGCGGCGACAGCCCTTCCTTCGACACGATTTCCGGGTTGATGAACACCATGGGTTCGTTCTGCTCTTCGCTGCAGTCGGCCACCACCAGCCGCACGTGCTGGTCCACCTGGGTGGCCGCCAGCCCGACGCCGGGCGCGGCGTACATGGTCTCGAACAGGTCGTCGACCAATCCCTGCAGCGCAGCGCCAAAGTCCGTGACCGGGCGCGCGACCGTACGCAAGCGCGGATCCGGGTATTCGAGAATCGTCAGGCGGGCCATCTGGAGGTACCTTGGAGCGTGTTTCGTGACATTGGAGGCAAAAATGCGCGCTGGAGTTCCATCGCCGCTGCCTTTAGTGTCTCATTAGTATATTCGGCAGGCCGCAATGCCCGCATCTCCTTGGAGCCCCAGTATGGCCCGCAGCTCGTTCCGCACCCTCCTCGCCACCTCTTTGGCCACCGTCCTGCTCGGCAGTTTGCCCGGGCTTGCCCACGCCCAAGACGAGGCCAACGCCACCGCAGGCGCCACCGTGCCCTTGGCGGCAGATGCCCCAGCGCGCTACACCGTGCAAGCGCGAGACACCCTCTGGGATATCAGCGCCCGCTTCCTGAAAACGCCGTGGGCCTGGCCACAAATCTGGCACGGCAACCCGCAGGTGAAAAACCCGGACCTCATCTACCCCGGCGATGTGCTCGTGCTCAGCTACGAAAACGGCCAACCGCAAATAACGCTTGAACGCGGCCAGCCGGGGGCTGTGGTGCGCCTGTCGCCCCAGGTGCGCAGTGCCCCCCTCGGGGACGCCATCCCCGCCATCCCCTACGAAGTGGTCGCCGCCTTCATGTCACGTCCGTCGGTGGTATCCGCGGAAGACCTGAAGCAGCGCCCCTACGTACTGAAACTGAAAGACGACCGCCTCGTCGGCGCGGCTGGCGGCGAACTCTACGCCCGGCGTCTTGCCAAGGCGCCGCTCGGCGCCCGCTACAACCTGGTGCATGTGGGTGAAGCCCTCAAGGACCCCGTCACCGGCGACCTCCTCGGCTATCAGGGCATGTTCACCGGCATCGGCCGCGTGGAAAAAACGGGGGACCCCGCCCGCCTGCTCATCACGGAATCCGCGCGCGAATCGCTCGAAGGGGACCTGCTCTTCGCCGAAAAGCTCGATGTGCCGCTGGATTTCGTGCCGCACGCGCCGAAGCGCAAGGTGGCGGGCCGCATCATCTCCGTGGTCGGGGGCGTCTCCATCATCGGCCAGTACCAAGTCGTGGTCATCAACCTCGGCAAGGAAAACGGCATCGAGCCCGGGCACGTGCTGGCCGTCCAGCAGTCCGGCGTCAAAGTGCCCGACGGCGGGCCGAAGCAACCCTTCACGGCATGGACCTCGGCTTTCCGCGAGGGCTTAGCCGGCAAGGTCCGCCTGCCGGTTGAACAAGCTGGCCTGTTTCTGGTGTTCAAGGCCTACGACCGCCTGAGCTACGGCCTCATTGTGCAGGCGGAATCCCCGCTGCGCGTCGGCGACGCGGTGGGGAACCCCTGAAGCCATGAACGCGAGCGTGTCCCGCGCCGCGGACCGCGTGCGCTGGGCACGCGCCGCCGCCTTTTTCCCCCAGCCAGTCACTACCGCGCTACGTGCGGCCGGTGGTTTCGCGCCTCTCGCCGAAGCCAGCCCCGCCACCCTGCGCGCACTCGGCCTCGGCGACCGCTTCCTGAAAGCCTTGAACGAGGCCGCCCGCTTCGAAGCCACCGATCTGCGCTGGTTGGAAATCCCCGGGCATCACCTGCTGCCGCAAGAAGACCCCCGCTTCCCGCCGCTGTTGGCCGCGCTGCCCGACGCCCCGTTCGCCTTGTGGGTCTGCGGCAACCCCGCCCTGCTGCGGCAGGCGCAATTGGCCATCGTGGGCAGTCGCCGCGCTACGCCCGTTGGCCGCGAGGTCGCTGCGGAATTTGCCACGGCCGCCGTGGCCGCCGGCTGGGTGGTCACCTCGGGGCTCGCGGAAGGCGTGGATGCGGCCGCCCACAAGGGTGCGCTGGCAGCACGGGGGCCCACGGTCGCCGTCTGCGGCACCGGGCCGGACCTCGTCTACCCGCCTCGCCACCAGGAGTTGGCTGCCGCCATCGCTGCCACCGGGGCCATCGTCACCGAATTCCCGCCAGGCATCCCCGCCCGCCCAGCGCACTTTCCCTACCGCAACCGCCTGCTGGCAGGCCTCGCGGTTGGCACGGTGGTCGTGGAAGCGGCTCTGCGTTCCGGCAGCTTGGTGACTGCGCGGTTGGCCGCGGAACAAGGCCGCGAGGTGTACGCCGTGCCCGGTTCCATCCGCAACCCCGCCGCGCAAGGCTGTAACGCCCTGCTGAAGGACGGCGCCCGGCTGGCAGACAACGCGCCGGACCTGTTGAATGAATTGGCTTTTTCACCCTTGTTCGACGCGGGCCTAGCCGCCCGCCCCGCACCACCGCCAACCCCCGGCACCACGGCCCGGGTCGGCCGTGAAGCCGCGCCCCGGTTGGACAGGGACGAGGAAATACTGTTAGATGCGCTCGGCTTCGAGCCGCAGGACTTCGACACTTTGGTGGCGAGAACCGGGTTCAGGCCGGCAGCATTGGCGGGGCATCTCCTTCAATTGGAGCTGGTCGGCCTGCTGGAACTCCGCGCTGGCGGCCAGTACGCCCGGCTCGGCACTCCTGGTCGCGCCGTCCCCCCAGCGCCTTCACCCCGCCCCACCGCCCCTCATTAAATGAACGACAGCGTCCTCGACATCCTCATCTTCCTGTTCGACAACTTCATGGACGTGGAAGATGCGCCGCCGCCCGAGCGGGCCGTCCTGCGCCAGGCCCTCGAAGAGGCCGGGTTTGCTGCGCCCGCCATCGAGCGGGCACTGGTGTGGCTGGAAGGCCTCACCGGCGACGAAGGCGAAGGCATGCCGGATGTGGCAGCCGCCGCGAAGGAAGCCATCCGCGTGTTCAGCGGGCAGGAGCAAGCGCGCTTGGACACCGACGTCCGCGGCTACATCCTGCATCTTGAACAGGAAGGCATCCTGTCCACCCGGCAGCGGGAACATGTCATCGACCGTCTGCTGGCGCTGGACGCCGAGGACATCGACATCGAGCAAGTGAAGTGGGTGGTACTGATGGTGCTGTTCAGCCAGCCCGGCGAGGAAGAAGCCTACGCCCGCATGGAGGTCCTGGTATTCGACCAGCGGCCCGACGCGGTGCATTGAAACAACCCGAAGCGGCCCGCTAAGGCCGCTTCAGTGCCGACGCCAGGAAGTGCGCCGGCCAGCGAGCCGCGGCCTGCCGCGGCTTCGTCGTCATGAGGGATTACCGGAAATACATGAGCCAGAACCTAGTCATCGTCGAATCGCCCGCCAAGGCCAAGACCATCAAGAAGTACCTGGGAACAGGTTTCGAGGTGCTTGCCAGCTACGGCCACATCCGCGACCTCGTACCCAAGGAAGGCGCTGTCGACACCGCGCACGGCTTCGCGATGAAGTACGACATCATCCGCGAGAAGAACAAGGAAAAGCACGTCGAGGCCATCCTGAAGGCCGCGAAGAAAGCCACCACCATCTATCTCGCGACCGACCCGGACCGCGAGGGTGAGGCCATCTCTTGGCACATCAATGAAGTCCTCAAGGAAAACGGGCTCATCGACGGCAAGCGCGCCCTGCACCGCGCCGTGTTCTACGAAATCACCAAGCGCGAAGTGCAGCAAGCCATCGCCAACCCGCGTGCCGTGCTGGCACCACTGGTCGATGCACAGCAAGCGCGCCGCGCCATGGACTACCTCGTCGGCTTCAACCTCTCCCCGTTGCTGTGGAAGAAGGTAATGCCGGGCCTATCCGCAGGCCGCGTGCAGAGCGTGGCGCTCCGGCTCATCTGCGACCGCGAGGCGGAGATTAACGCCCACCGCAAGCAGGAATACTGGACCATCGAAGTAGACGCGTTGCAAGCAGGCCAGCCGTTCAAGGCGCGCCTCGCGGAATACCGCGGCGCCAGGGTGGAAGCAGACACGGAGAAGGAAGTCTTCTCCTTCACCAGCGAAACGCAGGCTCGCGAAGTGGAAGCCTCGCTCGCCGCTGCCGCTGCCGGTTCGCTACGCGTCACGAGCGTGGAAAAGAAGCCGCGCAGCCGCAACCCGCAGCCACCGTTCCGCACCAGCACCCTGCAACAGGCAGCGGCGAACCGCTTGGGCTTCTCCGCGCGCAAGACCATGCAGATGGCGCAGAAGCTGTACGAAGGCCAGGACTTCGGCGAAGGCCCGGTCGGTCTCATCACCTACATGCGTACGGACAGCGTGTCGCTGGCGGATGAAGCCATCGCCGCCATCCGCAGCACCATCGACAACCTTTATGGTGCAGAAGGCCTCTCCGACGCACCGCGCCAGTTCAAGACCAAGCAGGCAAATGCGCAGGAAGCGCACGAAGGCATCCGCCCAACGAATGCCGCCATTACGCCTGAGAAACTGAAGGGTGCCATCGACCACGACATGTGGCGCCTGTACGACCTCATCTGGAAGCGCACGGTGGCTTCGCAGATGGCGCCGGCGCTGTTCGAGCAGATGACCGTCGAGCTTGTCCCCGCGAAGGACGCCGCGCTCGCTCGCTTGCGCGCCAGCGGCAGCACGCTGCTGAAGCCCGGCTTCCTGCGTGTTTACGAAGACGACCGCAACGACGACGCAGAAGAAGCAGGCAGCCGCCTGCCCCTGCTGGCGGTAGGCGACGTGCCGGCGCTCGAGACCATCCGCCCAGAACAGCATTTCACGCAGCCACCGCCGCGCTACACCGAAGCTTCGCTCGTGAAGGCGCTGGAAGAAAATGGCATTGGTCGTCCGTCCACCTACGCGTCCATCATCGACACGCTGGTGAACCGCAAGTACACCGAACTGGAAAGCCGTCGGTTCACGCCTACGGACACGGGCAAGATTGTCTGCAACTTCCTGGTGCAATTTTTCCCGAAGTACGTGGACTATGCCTTCACCCGCAACCTCGAAGACGAGCTCGACGGCATCAGCCGCGGCGAGCAAGACTGGGTAGTGGTGATGCAGCACTTCTGGGACCCGTTCGTGGCCCAGGTGCGCGACGTGGAAGCGAACGTGTCGCGCGAGCAGGTGGCCATGTCGCGCCCGCTCGGCACAGACCCGGTCAGCGGCAAGCCGGTGAGCGTGCGCATGGGCCAGTACGGCCCGTTCGCGCAGATTGGCACCAAGGACGACGAAGAGAAGCCAAAGTTTGCCAGCCTGCGCGCCGGCCAGAAGATGGACAGCGTGTCGCTCGAAGAAGCACTGGACCTATTCCAGTTGCCGAAGAAACTCGGCCCCTACCCGGACACCGGCGAAGAGATGACCGTGGCTATCGGCCGCTTCGGGCCGTACATCAAGTACGGCGCGAACTACGTGTCGCTCAAGACGGACGACCCGTACACCGTGTCCGCCGAACGCGCCGTGGCAGTGGTGCGCGAAAAGCTCGCCGCCGACGCTGCGCGCCGCATTCTCAGTTGGCCGGACGCTGGCATTGAAGTGCTGAACGGGCGCTTCGGGCCGTACGTCACGGACGGCGAGCGCAACGGCAAAATTCCGAAGGACCGCGAACCCCACAAACTGACGCTGGAAGAATGCCAAGTCATTCTGGCCGCCGCGCCGCCGAAGGGTACTGGTCGCTTTGGCCGCTTCGCCAAGAAGAAGGGCGCCGCTGCTGCCAAGGGTGGCAAGGCTGCTGCTGAAGGCGCTGCTGTTGCCGAGCCTGCGGCGAAGAAGAAGGCCGCAGCCCGCAAGACGGCGGCGAAGAAGAAAGCACCCGCCAAAAAGAAGGCAGCCAAGTAAGCGAACCCATGGACACGCCCAACACTGGTACTTCCGCTCCAGACAAGGCCGCAGTGCGCGCCTATCTCACTGGTCTGCAGCAGCGCATTACCAGCGCTGTGGAGCAGGCGGACGGTGCCGCTACCTTCCAGCATGACCGTTGGGAACGTACTGAAGGCGGTGGTGGTGAAAGCCGCGTGCTGCGCAACGGCGCGCTGTTGGAGCAAGGCGGCGTAGGGTTCTCGCATGTGCTGGGCGAACATCTGCCGCCGTCCGCTACCGCCGGTCGCGCCGACCTGAGCGACGCAAAATGGGAAGCGATGGGCGTGTCGCTGGTGTTTCACCCGCAGAACCCGTATGTGCCCACCACGCACATGAACGTGCGGTTTTTCATTGCCGAGCCGCCGGGCCAGGCGCCGGTGTGGTGGTTCGGCGGTGGCTTCGACCTCACCCCCTACTACGCCTTCGATGAAGACGTGCTGCACTGGCACAGCGTGGCGCGCGCGCTTACCTTGCCGTTTGGCGAGAACGTCTATGGCGAACACAAAGAGTGGTGCGACCGCTACTTCTGGCTGAAACACCGTAACGAAACCCGCGGTGTGGGTGGCTTGTTCTTTGATGACCTGCACGCCGGTGGCTTCGAGCGCTGCTTCGCCTACCAGCGCGCCGTGGGTGATGGCTTCCTCGAGGCTTGGCTGCCTTTGGCGCTGCGCCGTCAGCACACCCCTTTCGGCGAACGCGAACGCCAGTTCCAGTTGTACCGCCGCGGGCGTTACGTGGAGTTCAACTTGGTACTCGACCGCGGCACGCATTTTGGCCTGCAGAGCGGCGGCCGCACGGAAAGCATTCTCATGTCTTTGCCGCCATTGGTACGCTGGGAATACGGCTACCAGCCCGCACCCGGCTCCGCCGAGGCTCGCCTGCAAGACTACCTCCGCCCGCGCGACTGGTTCGCCGAACTGGAAACCAGCGCCTCATGAATTACCGCCATTCATTCCACGCCGGCAACCACGCCGATGTGCTGAAGCACATTGCGCTGGTGCAATTGCTGCTGGCTTTCCAGCGCAAAGACAAAGGGTTTTTGTTCGTGGACACCCACGCCGGCCGCGGTGGCTACGCCTTCGAGGCCAGTAACCCGGGCGGTGAATGGCGTGAAGGCATCGCTTTGGTCATGGCCGCGGCCGCCAAAGACCCCGAGAGCACGCCGGAACCAGTGAAGATTTTTCTGGAGCGGGTACGCGCGTTCAGCCAGACAGTGGGCGCGTTCGCGGAAACCGGTGGTGATGCGCCGGCGGGTAACGATACCAACGACCATGTCGTACCCGCAGGAGCTGCAGAGGCTTTGCACGGCTACCCCGGCTCGCCATGCCTTGCCAGCGCCTTGCTGCGCGAGCAGGACCGCGCCGTATTCTGTGAGCTGCAACGCGTGGAAGCCAAGGCCCTGAGTAACGAACTGGTCGGCTGGCAGCGCGCGCAGGTGCGCGAGACCGACGGCTACGCTGCGGTAAAAGGCTTGGTGCCTCCACCAGAGCGGCGTGCATTGGTGTTGATCGATCCCCCTTATGAAGCGCAAGCGGCTGAGTTCGACGCCGTGCGCACTACGGTGCTTGATGCGCTCGGGCGCTTCCCTTCGTGCACGCTGGCCGTGTGGTACCCCGTGAAAGAAGGCGCGGTGGCGCAACGTTTTCTCGACTCCATGCGCGCCAGCGGCGTGCGGCGTCAGTGGGTCACGGAACTGTGCATCTACCAAGACGACTCGCATGTCGGCTTGAATGGCAGCGGGCTGTGGGTGGTCAACCCGCCATGGCAGTTCGGCGAAGCGCTGGACACCACCCTCCCTTGGCTGCATCGCGCGCTATCGCCCGCTGGTCGTGGGCGCTGGCGAAACACCGAATGGGTAGGCGAATGATTTCCGGCCGCAACCAACAGGCAGGTACTCCATGAGCAACTGGCAATTTCCCGGTGGCGCCTTTCCGCGCCTGCGTCCACGCCGCCTCCGTCACGACGACTTCTCCCGTCGCCTGGTGCGCGAAACGCGTTTGTCTGCCGATGACCTGCTGTGGCCGGTGTTCGTGCTGGATGGTGTGAACCGCCGTGAGGCCATCAAGACCCTGCCCGGTGTCGAACGCCTCAGCCTCGACCTACTCCTGCCGCAGGCAGAAGAAGCCTATCGGCTTGGCATCCCGGCCATCGCGTTGTTCCCGGTAACAGCACCCGAAGCGAAGTCGCTGGATGGTGCGGCGGCGTGGAACCCGGAAGGCTTGGTGCAACGTACCGTTCGCGCGCTGAAGGCAGCCCTTCCCGGCCTCGGTGTTATCACCGACGTGGCGCTAGACCCGTACACCACTCACGGCCAGGACGGCATCATCGACGCCGCGGGCTATGTGCTGAACGACATCACGGTCGATGCCTTAGTGAAGCAAGCGCTGAGCCATGCGGCAGCAGGCGCAGACATCGTGGCGCCCTCCGACATGATGGACGGCCGCATCGGTGCCCTGCGCGATGCGCTCGAAGCCGCGGGTCATGTGAACACGCGCATCCTCGCCTATTCCGCCAAGTACGCCTCGGCGTTCTATGGGCCGTTCCGCGATGCGGTGGGCAGTGCCGCGAATCTTGGCAAGGCCGACAAGTTCACCTACCAAATGGACCCGGGCAACGGCGATGAGGCCTTGCGCGAAGTAGCGCTGGACCTCGCAGAAGGCGCCGATATGGTGATGGTGAAGCCCGGCATGCCGTACCTTGATGTGGTGCGCCGCGTGAAAGACACCTTCGGTGCGCCCACCTTCGCGTACCAAGTGAGCGGCGAATACGCCATGCTCATGGCCGCTGTGCAAGGCGGCATGCTGGATGAACGCAAGGGCGTGCTCGAAGCACTCGCCTGCTTCAAGCGAGCCGGGGCCGATGGCATTCTCACGTACTTCGCGCCGAAGGTGGCTCGTTGGTTGAAGGAAGACGCAAGCAAATGACTACTACCGGCGACACCAGCGACCGCTATGTCCTCTTCGGTCACCCCGTGTCGCAGAGCAAGTCGCCCTTCATTCATGGCTTGTTCGCCCAGCAACTGGGGCAGGACATGTCGTACCGTTTGGTGGATGTGCCGCCAGCGGAATTCGTCGCTACTGCACGCCGGTTCTTCGCCGAAGGCGGTGCCGGCGCCAACGTCACCGTGCCCCACAAGCAGGCGGCGTTTGAAGTGGCGGACGCGCTAAGCCCCGAAGCTCAACGTGCCGGCGCCGTGAATACGTTGGTGTTGCGCGACGATGGCTCCTTGCTTGGCGCCAATACCGATGGCGTGGGCTTGCGTCAGGACTTGGAAAAGAACCTCGGCTTGACGCTCACCGGCAAGCGTCTGCTGGTACTGGGCGCCGGCGGCGCCACGCGCGGCATCCTTGAACCGCTGCTGCAGGCACAACCCGCCAAGCTGCTCATCGCCAACCGCACCATCGACCGCGCCACCGAGTTGGCCGCGGCGTTTGCCGATCTGGGGCCTGTGGAGGGCGGTGGCTATGCCGACCTTGGCGAGCAGGCACCGTTCGACATCGTTCTGAATGCCACCTCCGCCAGCCTTGCAGGCGAAGTGCCGCCGGTGCCCGTGCGCTTGCTGACGGCCAACACCGTGGCTTACGACCTCGCGTACGCTCGCGGCGACACGCCATTCACGCAGTGGGCGCGCAAGCGCGGCCTCAAGCAGGTACACAAGGGCTACGGCATGCTGGTAGAACAAGCTGCCGCAGCGTTCGCCCTATGGCGCGGCGTGCGCCCCGACACCGCGCCCGTGCTGGAAGCGCTGCGCTCGCTGTAAGCGTCGGCAGCAAGCTGCCTCCCACATTTGTATCCGCCACTTGTAGGAGCGAGCTTGCTCGCGACTCTTCCTGTCGGCAGCAAGCTGCCTCCTATAACTAAAGTCGCCAGCAAGCTCATCACCAACGACCTGCTTTGTTCACGCTTAAATTGTAGGCGTGCCGTAAACGCAAATTGAGCGCTATCGCGTGGTGTCGATAACCCGCTGAGACCCGAAGCTCTGTCCTAAGGTTGCCAAGCTACACCGGAGGTAGTCATGGCAGACAACCGACAGGATTCGGCGGAACCAGACGGCACTCTGGAGCAGGCCCGCCCTGACGAGATTGTGCCTAGCGGGCACCATCCGTTGATTGGCGCCATGCCGGTAGCCGCGACGGCAGCACTGCTGCAGGCCTGCGGTAGTGGCAGTGCCGGCAGCGGTACGGCAAGCAGCACCACGCCCGGGCCTCCAACGGCAATCACTCCTACCTGGTCGCCACCAGCAGACTCGCCCTATGCCCGCTTTCTGCAACAGGCGCAATTCGACTCCTCCGAGGCGGATATCGCTGCCGTCAAATCCAAAGGCTATGCCACGTGGCTCGACGAGCAGATGGCCCTGCCATCCAGTCCGGGGGCCTGGGATTGGCTGGATTCGCGCGGCTACAGTGTGGTCGACATGCGCGAGTTCTACTTCGCCGAGTGGTACCTGCCGGACTACATGATTTGGAACCAGTTGGTTCGCTCCCCAGACCCAGTACGTCGACGCATGGCGCTGGCTTTGACGGAGTATTTCGTCGTCGGTATCGACGGCATCACACAGCCCTGGTTCAAGGCCCACCAGCTAGCGAACTATTACGACATTCTGTGCAACAACGCTTTTGGCAATTTCCGGCAACTACTTGAGGAAGTCACGCTGAGTGTTGCCATGGGCAGCTTCCTGAACACACTCAACAACGAGAAGGAAGACCCATTCTCTGGCCGCCAACCCGACGAGAACTATGCTCGCGAGGTAATGCAACTCTTTACGATTGGCGTGAGCCAGTTGAATCTCGATGGAACCGCCAAGACCGACGCGAGCGGCAACCCACTCGATAGCTATACGCAGGCGGATGTCACAAACCTCGCGAGGGTATTTACCGGTTACGTTACCGATGAGCGCGACGGCTATACGAAATCACCAGCACCACCGTTCTACTACAACGTTGCCAAGGCCACCTATACCCGCAAGCCGATGATGTTTCTAACCTACCGGCACTCGCAGTTGGAAAAGAAATTTCTCGGCACCACCATTCCCGCCAACACCGATGGCCCCGAATCGCTGCGCATCGCGTTGGATACTCTGGCCAACCATCCCAACGTCGGCCCGTTCATTTCCCGGCAGATGATCCAGCGCTTGGTGACTAGCAACCCGACGCCTGCCTACGTCTCGCGCGTGGCAACGGTCTTCAACAACGACGGTACTGGCACCAGAGGCAACCTGAAGGCGGTTTTCCGAGCTATCTTGTTGGACGACGAAGCGCGAAGCACTGCGAACCTTTCTGCGCCGGCGCACGGCAAGCTACGCGAACCGATGCTGCGCTTCGCGCAATGGGCCCGCACCTTCAAGCTGACCTCTAAGCGCGGCACCTGGAAAATTTCGCCCCCGAACTGGGGAGCGACGACGCTCTCCCAGTATCCGTTTCGGTCGCCATCCGTCTTCAACTTCTTTCGACCAGGCTATGTGCCCCCGAATACGCGCCTCGCTGAACTCAAGGCGACCGCGCCGGAATTCCAGCTCGTCAATGAATCGACCGTGGGTCAGTACGTCAATTTTCTCGAGAACATCCTTCCTGATGGAATCTACGTACGTGGCCCCGAACTGATTGAGCCGCCGATGAAGGACAGCAGCACGGATGGATACGACTTGGCGCCCGATTATTCGGCCGAGATTGCGCTTGCGACGGACGCGACGGCGCTGGTGCGGCGGCTCAATCTTTTACTCGCGGCAGGACGGCTCTCGGAAGCCACCGAGACCACCATCATCAATGCAGTCAAATCCGACAAGCTCATCGCCAGTAGTCCGGATTCCGCCAAGAGTAAGACCGTTGCCCGCGCCATTTTGTTCGTGATGTGCGCGCCTGAATATTTGGTCCAGAAGTGAGCCCCGCATGAACTTCATCGACCCCAAGAAATATACGCGCCGCGAGTTTCTGCAGCGCAGCGGCAGCCTTGCTCTCGCCGGGGTCGCCGCGCCCTTTGCCTTGAACCTCGCCGCCATGGGCGAGGCTGCTGCATTCACCGCTACCGATTACAAAGCGCTGGTGTGTGTCTTCCTCTACGGTGGCTGCGACTACGCCCATACAGTCGTGAACTATGACGCCACCTCACACGCCAAGTACGCACGCATTCGCGGCGTGGAAAACGCCTCAAGCGGATTGGTCATTCCGCGCGCTGATTTGGCGGCAACGTTGCTGAGACCCACCACGCCGCTGGCTGACGGCAGGCAATATGCGCTCAACCCCAGCATGTCCGGCCTCACCAGTCTGTTCAACCGCGGCAAGGCGGCGGTGCAACTGAACGTCGGTCCATTGACCGTGCCGCTAACGCGGACGCAGTACCAGAGCAACAACCGGTCGCTTTATCCACTGCCACCTAAGCTGTTTTCGCACAACGACCAGCAGTCCGTTTGGCAGTCCTCCGCGGCGGAAGGCGCCACCGAAGGGTGGGGCGGGCGTATCGGCGACTTGGCCATGGGCAATAACGGCAGCAGCGTTTTCAGCTGCATCTCCGTCACCGGTAACAGCGTGTTCCTGGCTGGACGCTCGGCGCTGCAATACCAATGCTCCACCGGCGGCGCCATTCCTATCAACGTACTAAAAAACGGCTTCTTCAATTCGACAACGCGCGACTTGTTCAACACGATGATTCAGCAGTCCAGCAGTGACGTGCTGGAAAACGAATACGCCAATGTCATGAAGCGCGCCATCACGGCCGAGTCGAAAGTGTCTAACGGCATATCGAAAGTGAGCCTGGCCACACCATTTCCCTCGAACAACTATCTGGCCGACCAGTTGCAGACCGTGGCACGCCTGATCGGCGCCCGGGATACGCTGGGCGTGAAGCGCCAAGTATTCATGGTATCCATCGGTGGCTTCGACTTACACGATTACCTGGACACCAAACAGCCAGAGTTGTTGAAGCAGGTAAGCGAGGCATTAAGTGCGTTTTACGATGCCACGGCGGAACTCGGCGTGGCAGACAGCGTCACGTCCTTCACCGCCAGCGACTTCGGCCGCACGCTCACCCCCAACGGCGATGGCTCCGACCATGGCTGGGGCTCTCACCATTTGGTGGTCGGTGGTGCCGTTCGTGGCGCGGCGTTCTATGGTTCACCGCCGCCGGTAAGCGCAGGCGACACCAGTTCACCGGACGACCAATGGCATGTCGGTCAAGGCAGGCTACTGCCGTCCACCTCAGTAGACCAGTACGCCGCCACGCTCGCGAAGTGGTTTGGCGTTGCAGATAGCGAGCTTAGTGGATTGCTGCCGAACTTGAAGAACTTCGGCAACGGGGCTGCCGTCCCCGGCTACCCGACCAATCTTGGGTTCATGGGCTGAGAATAGCTTCCGCCGACGCAGCCAAGTATTCGTCTTTGATGCGCACGTAGTGCTCGGCGCCATAGCGCAGCCGGGCGGCTTGCTCCGGCGATAGCGCGCGCACTTGCCGCGCTGGGTTACCAGCCCATAGCGTTCGCGTAGGCAAATGCTTACCGGGCGGCACCACGGCGCCAGCCGCGACAATCACTTCATCTTCCACCACCACGCCATCGAGCACCACGGCGCCCATGCCGATGAGGCAGGCATTGCCCACGGTACAGGCGTGCAACACGGCCTTGTGGCCTATGGTCACATCGTCGCCAATCTGCAGGCCCATGCCGCCTGGCGTGTAGGGGCCGTCATGAGTGACGTGGAGCACCACGCCGTCTTGCACGCTAGTGCGCGCACCAATGCGGATGGGCGCGACGTCGCCGCGCACTACGGCGCAGGGCCACACGGAACTGTCGTCGCCGATGGC
>CALQLF020000011.1 GCA_943331345.2 Candidatus Planktophila lacus
CCCGTTGGCCGCTTGGGTACCCCTCCGGTAAAGAGCCGCGTATTCTCTTCCCTGAAGCAGTTGATGTCAACTCCCTGACTAGCGCCGCACACTGTGAGCGCGAACACCTCGAAGCCAACCCCGATCAACCAGAACGAGCTCGCCGCCAGCCCACTCGGGGCGGGCGGCTTGGCAGACCGACAGCTTCGCCGAAATTGCGCTCAATTGGCGGCTTTTATAAGCAGAACACCGCTTTCCGCCGGCAGAACTGCAGCCTCAGGGAGTGTCGGGGCCGGGGTTTCCCTGGCCGCCGGCAGGCCGCCAATTTCCGGGATCCCACCCTGGACTACAGCGCTTCCCGCGCGCAGTTCGCCGTACTGACGGGGCGCTAGCGCCCAGCTATTGGTCGAGGCCGGGCGCAGTTCGCTGCCCTCGGGGGCATGGCGGACCAGAAAGGCGTGCCAAATGCCCGTGGCCGGGTCCATCAGGCCAAACAGGAACTGCACCACCCGAGTCGACGCGTCCGACGGGTTCAGGCGACGGTCGCAAACGACGAACCAACCCGCGTCAGGCCCGGCTGCGCGCCCAGTACTGCGCGCCAGCCACTCACCCACTTGGCGCGCCACCTGCCGCCAAACGACGTTGCCGTCGGGTTCAGCGAGGAAGAGCACCCAGCGCGTGCCCTGGAGTAGCGCCTCGCCCAAGACCTGCAGGCGCCGCTGGTGCAACAACCGCCCCGCGTAGGGCGACCGACTCGCCGGCGCGGCGAGCGTTACCTGCGGGGGGCACTGCCCGCGCGGCACCCGCACCACGGATGGCACATTGACGCCGAGCGCACCCAATCGCGCGCGGGCCGCAGAGGATACAGACTGTGACAAGCGGTATTCGGTACGCAAAGGCGGCAACGCCAAGGCCATCGACGCCTCATGCCAAGGCGGGTTTTGGCTTTCGTGCCGCGACAACAGGCCAGCGACGGCACCGCTCGGCGGGAAACGCGTCGAACCGCCACGCAGCGGGTCCGGAGCCTCAATCCATGGAAACCACATGGCTGCCGCTGCCGAGCGCAGCGGCCACGTGGCCAGCCCAGCCGAAGCCTCGGGCAAACTCCGCCATTCCTCCGGAGGGTCCACCAACAGCATCGCTTGCCGCTCGGCGCAGAATCGGGCCGCTACCCACCAAGTGGCAAGGCCGACCGGCAGTTCACGCGCTCGTGGCGGCAGTACCAGCCACTGGAAATTCGACTCGGCCAGTGCAAACAGGCCTGTACGCGCCTCGGGGCTCCCTATCAGGTCGTGGTCCGAAGGCGGCAGGCCATCGTCACCGTCAGGGCGACTGCAGCGCCACTGGCGAACGGGCGTGGTCGCGGGACGCCGCCCCGGGCACGACCGCTCACACGACATCAATGCCGAATTCGCCAACAACTCTGCTAGATACCGGGGCGTTCCCGGCAAGGCACTGGCGCGCGGGTAGTACTCCTGCGCCTCTACGACCTCACTGCCGGGGTAGCGCACGCGCTGCAAGAGCAAGTTGAACTCGTCCGTCTCGTCGGGGCCAAGACCGTCGTAATCCACTGCGGCACGAAGACATTCCCGCGTGCCGGGCTGACGAGCAGCCAGTAACCAACAAGAGGATTGATGCGCAGCGGTGCTTTCTAGATCGTCGGTATTCGCTGGGAGCATTAGCGTGGCAGGCCGGGCCGCGTTGACGACACGCACCACCACCGCTTCGCGGCCGCCGTTGCCAAAAAACTGCGCCAGGGAATACGGCAGCGACGCCGGTTGCCACAGGCCGCCGAATTGACGCTCGAATTCGCTGAAAGAGCGCACCGCCACCGGGCGATTGACGGGACCGCGGAGAGTACGCCCCACGAAGGCAACAACGCCAACGGGCGCTGGCTCAAGCAGGGCCTCCGGGGCGCGCTGCTCTGTCACGCGGATGCCTTCACCAAGAACACCGCCAAGGCCGTCGCCAGTCTGGTTCAAACCCGGGCAGCTCCTGGCGGCCACCACGGCCACCGTTGGTGCGAAGCCTAACACGAGGCATCGTCGACTCCGGTAAGCTTCGCGACCACATGAACGACACCGCCCACGCGCCTCGACGCGGCTTTGTGCTCGCCCTGCTCACCGCCTTCAGCTGGGGAACCCTGCCGCTGGCGATGGCCCTGCTCGTTCACCAACTTACGCCCTGGACAGTGACTTGGTGGCGACTGGCTGGCAGCGCACTGCTTCTAGCCGGTTGGCTCGGGTGGCGTGGCCGACTGCCAGCCATGGGGCCGGTACTGCGTCAGCAAAGCGCCTGGCTCGTGCTCGCCACGCTCGGCCTGGTAGGCAACTACGTCTGCTATGCCACCTCACTACGCTTCACCACGCCTTCGGTCAGCCAAACGGTCATTCAACTCGCGCCGATGCTGTTGTTGTTGTCCGGCTTAATCTTGTTCGGCGAGCGCTTCTCCCGCGGGCAATGGGCAGGCTTCGCCCTCCTCCTCGGTGGCTTGCTCCTGTTCTTCAACCACCGTCTGCCGGAAATCGCCAGCTTGCATGGCAACCTTGCTATCGGCGTCGGGGCGGTGATGCTCTCTTCCGTGCTGTGGACAGGCTACGGCATCGCCCAGAAGAAGCTCATGGCCAGTTTGGCGCCGGCCCAGATTTTGCTGGTGCTGTTTTTCGCCGGAGCCGTGGTGTTACTGCCACTGGCCGAACCGACCGCGGCCCTGCGGCTAGATCCATTGGGCGTGGGCCTACTGCTGTTTGGGGTGGCCAACACCATGGTTGGCTACGGATGCTTTGCCGAAGCGCTCGGGGTTTGGGATGTGACCCGCGTCAGCGCCGTGACCTCGATGGCGCCAATCGTCACGCTCGCCTGCATGTCAGTCTTGAATCGGTTCTCGCCAGGCACACTACCGGTCGAGCGACTGAACTGGCTGAGTATCGCCGGCGCCGTCGCGGTGGTAGCCGGCTCAGCGGCCTGTGCTCTCTTCGCGCAATCGAAAAAGTCGCTCCCTCGTCGGAAGCACAAAGCCTGAAGGCGCCTGCGCTCGAATTAGCGGCGGCGCTCGCTTTCGGCAACGGCAGCGCGGGCCGCCTCTTCCTTGCGCTGTACTTCTTCGGTCATCACCTGCAACCACTCGGTCAACGGCTGCACGGGCACGCCCTGCGCCACATAGGGGGCGGCGATGGGCTTGGACTGAGACTGAGACTGGGACTGGGGCTGTGACTGAGACATGGAAGTACCTGAAAACCGAACCCGCGACCTAAGCCGCAACGAGGCGAATTATGCACTGCCGCACCTCAGCGCGGCGTTGCCGCCGCCGGCGGAGGCAGAGCCGGAACCGGAATCGGAACCGGAACCGCAGCAGACGTAGCAGGAGCCTCGATCTCCGCCTGCATCTGCCTGAACTGGGCCTCGTCCACCCGCAACTCCAGACGCCCGCTCCAATTGCCGCCCGGCGGCACCGCATTGCGCACGGGCGGTGCGGCCAGCAGTAGCGGCGCGATGCGGGCCACGAGCACCGGCGGCACACCCTTCAGCGGGTAGCCCAGGCCCACGGCGGGAGCGCTAGCCGCCGGCCCAACCACCGGCGACGGCACACCGGAGGCAGCGGCAGTGACCGGCTGCTTCATCACCGAAACGGGTACGCCGAGTGGCTTCAGCGAAACCTGATGCGCCGCTTCCCAGTCGAGCTCGGCGTCGCGCGCACGGATACGCTTCCACAGCGGCGAAGCGGCATTCGCGCGTTTGCGCAGCGCTTTGGGGGCATGGCGCCAGTCGCGCTTGTCGTCTTCCAGTACCTCGTAGGCCTGCGCGTGCAAGTGCCCACCATCCCAGCCGAGCACCAACGGCTGGTTCACTACGGTGACCTTGGTGCCAATGGGGAGTTGCTCGTAAAGCTTGGCGATGTCCTCGGGGTAAAGCCGCAAGCAACCATGGCTACTCCGCATGCCGACGCCGTAGGGCTTGTTCGTGCCGTGGATGAGATACCCGGGCCAGCCCAACCGGAACATGTGGGCACCCAACGGGTTGTCCGGACCGGCCGGCACGAGCGCCGGCAAGATCTCGCCGTTCTCGGCATGTTCCTTGCGCACCGACAAGGGTGGGCGCCAGGCCGGGTCCTTCACTCGCGTCAAAACGCGGGTGCTCCCTTCCGGAGTTACCCAGCCAACCCGACCGATACCGATGGGATAGGTGTACACCACCTGCAACTTGCCGGGCTCGCGCTTCGGGAACCAGAACAAGCGCATGGCCGCCAAATTGACGACTAGACCCTCGCGCGGGGCATCCGGCAACACGAAACGGGTGGGCAACAACACCCTTCTGCCCGCCCCCGGTAACCAAGGGTCGACGCCCGGGTTCGCTCGGACAATTTCCTCGTAACCCAAGTTGAAGCGCCGCGCGATATCCGGCAACGCATCTTCCTTGCCAACCACCGTCGACTGCAAGGTGCCCACCACGTCCGTCACGGCTGGATCAAATTCGAAGCGATGCGTTGGCACACCGAGCGGGTCCTCGGGTGGCGGGGGCGGCGGCAACTGGACCACCACCGGGGGTGGCTCCGGGGCGCGCTGTGGCGCAGCGCATGCCGCGAGCAGGAGAACGGGCAGCACCAACAGGCGCAGGGGAGCAGAGACCAATCGTGGCGGCGACATGTGCCGATTATGGCCGGAAAAAGCCGCCAAAGGCACGTCGAGGCGAGACAGTCGGCCTAGAGCAGAACAGGACGATCCGGCAATTCGTTCGCCTCGCTCGCCTCACCGGGCTGGCGCGGAAACTGCCGCGCCAATAGAACCGACACCACCTCAAGACCGGCCACCCCCCCAGCGATGTAACGACCAGTAGCGAAAGCGTCCCGGATACCACGGGCGACAGCGCCCCACTCGCTGGCACTGATGCGGCCATTGCAACCACGGTCGGCAATGATTTCGACGGCACGGTCGGCAAACTGCACATACACCAGCACACCGTTATTGGCGGCCGTGTCCCACAGGTGGTACTGCGCAAAGAGTTCAAGAGCCCGCTCGCGTGGCGTTTGCCCGCGCCACACAGCCAGCAGGTCAAGATCTGCCTCGACGATGAAGCGTACCTGCGCGGTATGCAGTTCCTCACCGGCCGCAATCGTCGACTGCAAGTGGTCCAGCGCCCCCGGTGGCAGCGCACGACGCAGTTGCCAATCGGTGACCCACAGGTGACGCCAAAGGCGTGCCCACCGGCCGGGCAAAGCCGGCGCAAGTTCTGCAGGCGAGGACGGAACGGGCTTACTCATTCGTTGCACTCCTCACCAGCGCCCGGAGGCGCCACCGCCACCGAAACTGCCGCCACCACCACCGCCAAACCCGCCGCCACCGAAGCCGCCACCACCAAAGCCACCACTGCCGAACCCGCCGCCGCCAAAGCCGCCGCTACGCCAATGGCGCCCACCACCCGGCCCACCCATGCCACCACCGATGCCGCCTAACAGGGCCACCAGGAAACCGACCACGCCGGCGGCCAAACCCGCCCAAAGCAGGCTCGTGAGCGCCCAGCCAGCAAAACCCACTACGGTACCGGCGACCGTGGCGCCAATGGCCCGACCAAACATGGAACGCAACACATTGCCCGCCACCAGCGCGACCATCAGCAACAGCATCCACGGAGCGCCTTGTTCGCGTCGGCCGTGCGGACGCGACACGGGCGCCGGCAAGGGTTCACCATCTATGATGCGCACCGTGGCCTCCACGCCTGCGGCGATGCCACCCGGAACATCGCCGTCGCGAAAGCGCGGCACGATGATGTCGTCGGTTATGCGGTTGGCGTAGATATCGGGGATAGCGCCTTCAAGCCCGCGACCCACTTCCAGCCGTACCGCGCGGTCTTGCAGGGCGACGATGAGGATGGCGCCGTCGTTGACGCCCTTGCGCCCCGGCAGCCATTGGCGCGCGAGCCGGATGCCGTACTGCTCAATCTGTTCCGGTGCCGTGGACTGCACCACCAACACCGCCAACTGCGCGCCTTTGCGCTGCTCCAGGTCCTTGAGGCGTGCCGTCAACTGGGTGCGGTCAGCCTCGGGCAAAGCGCCAGCGAGATCGACTACGTAGCCCGAAAACGCCGGCAGGGGCGCCAACGCTGCCGCCGGCGCCGCGCTCGGCCACCAGCACAGGGCAGCCAGACACAGCAGCGCAGGCAGCCGCACCTTCAGGGAAGTCACGGCTTGGCAGCAGGGGCAGCGCCGAAGTCCACTTTCGGGGCGACACTAATAGCCGCCTCGTTCTCAACCGTGAAACTCGGCTTTTCCTTGAGGCCGAACATCATGGCAGTGAGGTTGGATGGAAAAGAACGCACAGTCGTGTTGTAGCTGCGCACAGCCTCGATGTAGCCGTTACGGGCTACGGTGATGCGATTCTCCGTACCTTCCAACTGCGCCTGCAGGTCACGAAAGCCTTGGTCGCTCTTCAATTGCGGATAGTTCTCGGTGACCACGAGCAAGCGCCCCAGCGCACCGGACAACTCGCCCTGCGCGGCCTGAAAGGCACGCAGCTTGGCCGGGTCGTTGATGCTGGCGGCGTCGACACGGACGGACGTTGCCTTGGCGCGCGCTTCGGTCACGCCGATGAGCACAGCTTGTTCCTGTGCAGCGAAGCCCTTCACCGTCTGCACGAGGTTGGGAACGAGGTCCGCACGGCGCTGGTACTGGTTCAGCACCTCCGCCCAGGAAGCCTTGATGGTCTCGTCCTGACTTTGCATGGCGTTGTAGCCGCAACCGGAAAGCAGCAGGGTACCGAGCAGCGTGGCGGCGACGAAAAGCTTGCGCATGAAATTCCTCCTGATAGCGCGCCCGGGGGTGGCAGCACGCCGATGGGTGCTAGTGTGCGTCCACGCACCGGGGAATCAAGACCAAATAGCGACAAGACATAAAAAAACGCCTCGCCAGGGTTAACTGGCGAGGCGTTGAAGAGCGGACTTATATGAAGGGAAGGAAGTCCGCCAGGGGATACATCGAGGTTCATTCTAACCGGAACACCGCACTGGCTTCCGTGACCTGTCGCACAATTGCGGTGGATGGATGAAGCGTCGCGGGTTGCATTGGTTTCGACTATGCGCCGCCAGCCCCAATGGACGTAGGTGGGCGCACCCCAACACGGCCTCAGGAATTCCCTGAACCGGCGGGCGGACGTAACGAGGAGATGGACTGAAGATGGGACGCTGGAAACCGCCAACACAGCCCGGTTCGAAATACATCACGCCGGAGGGGGAAGCCCGTTTGCGCGGGGAGCTCGAGCAACTTTGGCGGGTGGAACGTCCCCAAGTCACCCAGGCGGTTAGCGAAGCCGCCGCCATGGGCGATCGCTCCGAGAATGCCGAGTACATCTACGGCAAGCGCCGGTTGCGCGAAATCGATAGCCGCGTCCGGTTTCTGCGCAAGCGTCTCGACGGCATGGTGGTGGTCGACCGCCCGCCCAGTGACCCACAACGCGTGTTCTTCAGCGCATGGGTGGAACTGGAAGATGAAGCGGGCGACGCTCATTGGCACCGGGTGGTCGGGCCGGATGAATTCGACGCGGACCCGCGTTATCTCAGCATGGACTCGCCGTTAGGCCGCGCCCTGCTGGGCAAGCGACTCGACGACGAAGTGACTGTCGAGACGCCCGCCGGACGGCGGACGTGGATAGTGGCTGCCGTTGTCTACGGCAAAACGCACCCTTGAGTCGCCCAGCACCCCGGGCTAAGACCCGGGGTGCGTGGTGCGATCAGACCCTGACGTTCTGGAACTGCCAGGGACAAGTGGCGTCGATGTCTTCGGGGAATAACCGGTTGCGGTCGTGCAGCGGCGTCCAATCCGTGTACGCACCCACCACGGGGCCGAGGTAAGGCATGGCCACCTCAAGACAACGGCGGTAATCCATCTCGTCCGGCTCCACCACACCGGCCGCAGGGTTTTCCATGGCCCACACCATGCCTGCCAACACCGACACCGTCACCTGCAACGTCGTCGCGCTGTTGTAGGGCGCAAGCGCGCGGGCCTCGTCGATGGATAACTGCGACCCGTACCAGTACGCGTTCTTCGCATGGCCGGCGAGCAATACGCCCAGTTCGTCGATGCCATCGGCAATTTCGTCGCGGAGAATTCGCTTGCTGGACTGGACGCGCCAGTTCAAACCGGCGAACTCATGCACGGACATGACCGCACTGTCGCTGGGGTGGTAAGCGTAGTGTGCAGTCGGGCGATAAACAGCTTTGCCGTCCTCATGCACCGTGTAGTAATCCGCAAGCGAGATGGCCTCGCTGTGCGTGATGAGAAAGCCATGAAAGTGGCCGGCCTTTGGCGTCCAGGTGCGTACGCGCGTAGCGGCGCCAGGCTCCATGAGATAGATGGCCGCGCGGGTTCCGGCGGCATGCTCGCGACCATCGGCCGGCAAGCGGTGCTCGTGCGTGCCCCAACCCAGTTCTGCGGGCTGCGAACCCTCGCTGATGAAGCCGTCAACCGACCAGGTATTCACGAACTCGTCGATGCGCTTCGGGATGGTGGGGCGCTGGGTATCGCGCTCGGCGATGTGGATGACCTTGACGCCCAGCGTCTGCGCCAACTTGGCCCAGCCTTCACGGGTGGTGGGTTCAGCGGTCGACACGCCCGTGTCTGCCGCGATGTCGAGCAGAGCCTTCTTCACGAAGTGCGACACCAGACCCGGGTTTGCACCATGCGTCAGCACGGCAGTGGCACCGCCCGGGCGCTCTTCACGCAACTGCAGAGCGCCCTCGCGCATAATGTAGTTGGTACGGTCCGCATGCGACAGGTTCGGGTCCGTATAACCACCGGCCCAAGGCTCGATGCACGTGTCGAGATAAAGCGCGCCCACCTCACCGGCGAACCGGATGAGATCCACGGAAGAAACGTCCACGGACAGGTTCAGTAGAAAGTCACCCTGCCCCACCAACGGGCGCAGCGCCTCGCGGAAGTTGTCCCGCGTGAGGGGATGCACGACGAACTTCACGCCGAACTCTGCCGCCTGGGAACCGCCCGCTTCCTCTGCAGTAACGATTGTGATGCGGTCCGCGGTCAAGCCACCAATGTGCCGTAGGATTAGGGGCAAGACGCCCTGACCGATACTGCCGAAACCGACGAATACGAGTCGGCCAGAAAAACGGACATGGGTGGGGTACTGCGGGTTGCTCATGATCGTTAGGACGTCCTTTGGATTTGAAAAACTAGGCAAAATGGGCCGTAACCGTTCAGACGGTCGGTCGGCTAGTGTACAGCCCGCCAGCCCCGCTGAAAAATCCGACCCGCCCCGGCCAACACCGGCCCCTCCAACCGAACCGTTGAGGTAAAGCATGACCGCCCCTTCACCTTGGGTTAGCCCTGCCGAGTTAGCGAGCCATCTGCCTGGCAGCGAAGCGCCCTGGTATCTGCTGGATACTCGCTTCGACCTCATGGATCCGTCGGCTGGAGAACGGTCCTTTGTGGCCGGGCATGTTCCCGGCGCGCAATACCTGCATCTGGACCACGACCTAGCCCGGAAACGCTCCGCCAACGAAGGCCGGCACCCCCTGCCGAGCCGCGAAGTAGCCGCAGCGCGGTTCGCCGCCGCAGGGGTGGATGCCCGACAAACCGTGGTGGTGATGGACGCCGGTAACGCGCTGTTCGCGGCGCGCGCCTGGTGGATGCTGCGCGAGTTAGGGCACCCATCGGTGCTCGTGCTGGCGGGAGGCTACGCTGCTTGGCAGGCTGCGGACTTACCCATTGCGAGTGGTGCGCCGGCACGCGCGACTCCTGGCGCCTTCGTTGCCGCCGAGCCGTCGTCAGGCTTCGGCACGGTGGATGCGGACCTGCTGTGGAAAGAATTGCAGCGCGGTGCCTGCGCGCTGGACGCCCGTGCGCCGGACCGTTACGCCGGCCAAAACGAACCCATCGACCCGGTAGCCGGGCATATTCCGGGCGCGCGCAACCTGCCCTACGGCTCGCTGCTGCAAGCGGACGGCACTTTGCTACCAACCCCACTGCTCCGTGAAAAAATCGAAGCCGCGCTGGCCGGAACCCTTCCCGAGAATGCCCTGCTCTACTGCGGCAGCGGCGTCACTGCCTGCGCCCTGCACTTGGCCTTCACCACCGCCAATCTGGCAGGAGCCAATGGCCCGCGCGTGTATCCGGGGAGTTGGAGCGAATGGTGTCGTCAGCCAGAGCGACCCGTCGCCACAGGGTCGACACCCTGACCCATGGTCGCATCCCGGAGCACGGCGCCGGCCACAGTCATTTACTTGCCACGCAATTTTGCTATCGTGCGCGCGTCTACTGCAGGCCCCGGGCACCCGCTCTGGGCCTGCTCTCTTTTAGGGGGTCCGCCAAATGTCTGCCAACGCACCGAAGCTGCCTGCCGCCGCGCCAGGCTGGAAGGTAGAGGACAGCGCCGAGCTCTACCAAGTGGATGCTTGGGGCGGTGGCTATTTTGCGGTGAACCCCGCCGGTCATGTCGTGGTCCGCCCCGGTCAGGATGCGGCCCGCGAAATTGACCTGCACGAAGTGGTGGAAGGCCTGAAGGCACGCGATCTCACCGCGCCCGTGGTGGTGCGCTTTTCCGACATCCTTGCTCATCGCTTGCGCCACCTGCGCGATGCCTTCGCGCAAGCCATCAGCGAAAACGGGTACCAAGGCAACTATGCTGCTGTGTTCCCCATCAAGGTGAACCAGCAGCGGCTCGTAGTGGAAGAAGTCTACCGCTACGGCGCTGAATACAATTTCGGCCTTGAAGCGGGCTCCAAGCCCGAGTTGCTCGCGGTCATGGCGCTCACCGAAGCTTCGCCGGGCAGGCTCATCATCTGCAACGGCTTCAAGGACGATAGCTATCTGGAAACGGTCACCCTTGCCGCCAAGCTCGGCCGCAACATCGTGCCCGTGGTGGAAAATTTCGAAGAACTACCGCTTATCCTGAAGCATGCCGAGAAGTACGGCGTGCGCCCGCAGATTGGCGTGCGCGTGAAGCTCGCCTCCGAAGGTGCGGGCCGCTGGCGCGACAGCGCCGGTGACAAGAGCAAGTTCGGCCTGTTCACCAGCGAAATTCTCGAAGCAGTGGAAGTGCTGCGCGAACGCGGCATGCTCGATTGCCTGAAGCTGGTGCATTGCCACCCCGGCAGCCAGTTGCAGGATATCCGCCGTGTGAAAGACGCGGTGAACGAACTGGCGCATGTGTATGCGGAGCTGAAAGAACTAGGTGCTGGCCTCGAGTACATCGACATCGGTGGCGGCCTCGGCGTCGACTATGACGGCAGCCGCAGCAACTATGAATCGTCGATGAATTACACGCTGAACGAATACGCCTCGGACGTGGTTCACCGCGTCATGAGCGTGTGCGACGCGCGTGGCATCGCGCACCCCACCATCATCAGCGAGTCCGGTCGCGCTATCGCCGCACACCACAGCGTGCTTATCTTCAACGTGCTCGGTAGCAGCCGCCTCGACCAGTTCAAGGTCGCCGGCCAAGAAGACATCGACTGGCCCTCGGACGAAGAACTGCCGCAGCCCGTGCAGGACCTGTTCGACGCCTACCGCTCAGTGAACGAGCGCCGGGTCGTGGAGTGTTACCACGACGCGCTGGAGGCGCGCGAACAGGCGCTCCAGTTGTTCAACCTCGGCTATCTGTCGCTGCGCCTGCGGGGCTTGGTAGAGCGGCTGTTCTGGACCACCTGCGCGCGCGTGCGCGACCTCTGCCGCAAGTTGGACCGCGTGCCCGAAGAACTCGAAGACATCGAGGAGCGGTTGGCGGATATCTATTTCTGCAACTTCTCGCTGTTCCAGTCGCTGCCGGACAGTTGGGCCATCGACCATCTGTTCCCGCTCATGCCCATCCATCGCTTGGGTGAAAAGCCGACGCGGCATGCTGTGCTTGCCGACATCACCTGCGATAGCGACGGCAAGATCGACCGCTTCGTCAGCATCAAGGACGTAAAGCGCACACTGGAACTGCACCCCTTGGTGGAAGGCGGCGAGTATTACCTCGCGGCGTTCCTGGTGGGCGCCTATCAGGAGACGCTCGGGGACCTGCATAACCTGTTCGGCGATACCCACGTGGTGCACATTCGCCTCGAAGAAGGTGGCGGCTGGTGGATCGAGGAAATCGTGAAGGGCGATACCGCCCATAAGGTCCTCGGTTATATGCAATACACCGATGACGTGCTCTACCCGCGACTGGCCCGCGACTGCGAACGGGCAGTCCGGGAAGGGCGCCTGACTGTCCACGAGAGCCAAGCCTTGAAGCGCTTTTACGAGGCCGAATTGGACGGCTATGCCTACTTGGAATAATGCTTGCCCTAAAAATAACCAAAAAGAATGCTTGCATCCGCAAGGCAACCCACCTAACATCCACCTTGGATCGTTCCCGCCTATCCGCTTCTAGGGCAGTCAAGTCGGGCAAAGGGTTCCGGTATAACCGGCATTTAAGAGCACAAGACAGTTCATTCCAGAGCGTCGTTTGGCCCCCCGCGCCCCCACCACCTTCGAGTTGATCTGCGCACGTTCCACGGTACGGAGTCGTGTCGTGGCGCGTCCGGCTGCTTCCCGCAGCTGGCACGCCTTCGCACGCCTTCGAAAATAGCGACCCGCGGCTAGCGCGGCCTCTCCCGGCCGGCAGTTGCACGACGAGTGAGATAGGTTCGATGACGACGATTTATGTGGGCAACCTTCCCTTCAGCGCGACCGAAGACGAAATCCGCCAGCTGTTCGAACAGTATGGCAAGGTGGAGTCGGTCAAGCTCATTAACGACCGCGAAACCGGCCGTCCCCGTGGCTTTTCCTTCGTCGAAATGCCGGCCAGCGATGCGCAGAACGCCATCGCCAAGACCAACGGCTTCTCGATGGGCGGTCGCCCGCTGCGCGTGAACGAGGCGCAAGAGCGTCCCCGTGGCCCGCGTCCGGGTGGCGGTGGTGGCGGCGGCGGCTTCGGCGGCGGCGGCGGTAGCCGTGGCGGCTTCGGCGGCGGCGGCGGTGGCGGCGGCTACGGCGGCGGTGGTGGCGGCGGTGGCTACGGCGGCGGTGGCCGCAGTGGCGGCGGCGGCGGCTACGGCGGTGGTGGCGGCGGCGGTGGTGGCTACGGCGGCGGTGGCCGCGGCGGCTACTAATAGCGCCCCAGCCTCAGCCTAGTTGCACTTCGTGTGCAACGCCTGAAGCTCAGTGCCTCTGGCACTTAAGGAACCCCGCCGCAAGGCGGGGTTTCTTTTTGGGCCGCCGAATGCTGTCATGGTCTCCCCCGCCTCCCGGAGCCTGACCATGCGCACCCTTACCTCTTTGCTTCGTTCGCTCCCTGCCTTGGCAGCCGCCGTTTGGCTGGCGGGGTGCGCTACCGCGCCGACCGCACCTCCGAAGCCCACGCCACCCCCGGGCCCGTCAGTCACGGATGCAGCCACCATCGCCGCACTAGACCGCGCCATCGCGGGTAGCCATCGCCCGGAAGCTAACCGCGCACGAGACCAATACCGCCATCCGAAAGAGACCCTCGAATTCTTCGGGCTGCGCCACGACATGGCCGTGCTTGAAGTGTGGCCAGGCGCTGGCGGTTGGTGGACCGAAATTCTAGCCCCCGTCCTTCGCGATAAGGGCCACTACTACGCCGCCCAATGGGACCCGGACGCCCAGAGCAAGTACATTCAAGATGGGCTGAAGGAATACCAGACGAAGTTGGCCGCCCACCCGGAACTCTACGACCGGGTGCAGGTCACTGCCCTGCAGGCGCCCGCAAAGCTCGCGCCCGTCCCGCCAGGCACGCTGGACATGGCTCTGACCTTCCGCAACCTGCATAACTGGCTGGCTCGAGACCAAGCACTGGACATGCTGCGCGCCATGTATACGGCTCTGAAGCCGGGCGGCATCCTCGGCATCAAGGACCACCGCGCGGACCCGGCCCTGCCCGTGGACCCCAAAGGCAGCAGCGGTTACGTGAACCAGCAGTACGCCATTGATCTCGCCGTGCAGGCGGGCTTCGAACTGATTGGCACCAGCGAAATCAATGCCAACCCGAAGGACACCCGCGATTGGGAACAAGGCGTCTGGACGCTGCCCCCGGTACTGCGTCTTGGCGACAAGGACCGCGATAAGTACTTGGCCATCGGCGAGAGCGACCGCTTCACGCTGCGCTTCCGCAAGCCGCTGACGGCCCCTGCCGCGCCGCTTACCGCCTCACCCTAAAGCCAGACATCACAACCTCTTCACGATTGCCTTCGGGAATTTCATGAAACAGCCAACGCGCAGTTCAAAGAAAGCCACCAAAGCCAAGGTTAAAGCCAAGCAGACCAAGAGTACTGCTGCATCGCCACGGCGGACCGCGGCGCTGACGGCACTGAACCTCAAGCCGCTTCCACGTCAGCAACTGCCTGCGGACTTGGCGAAATACTTCGACATCTGCGAAGAGAAAATCGGCTTCCTACCCAACGTGCTCGCTGCGTTCAGCTTCGATGCCGTGAAGTTGCGCGCCTTCAGCGACATGTACAACGATCTGATGCTGGGCAACTCCGGAATCACCAAACTGGAACGGGAGATGGTGGCCGTAGTGGTATCCGCCGCGAACCAATGCCACTACTGCTTGGTGGCCCACGGGGCCGCCGTACGCGAAATGTCCGGCGACCCCATCCTTGGTGAAGAACTGGTAACCAACTGGCGGGTGGCGCCCCTGACGCCGCGTCAACGCGCCATGCTGGAGTTTGCTCACCTGCTCACGGTGGCGTCGGCCGAAGTTGAAGAGGCAGACCGCGCCGCCCTGCGCGCCCACGGCCTCGCCGACCGCGATATTTGGGACCTCGCCGCGATAACTGCTTTTTTCAACATGAGCAACCGTATCGCTAGCGCCGTAGATATGCGCCCGAACAGGCAATACCACGCACAGGCGCGCTAAGACGGGCATGAGCAGCAATCGCGGTCGGCAGTTCACCGGGCGGGTGGTGCAAGTGGACGTCGAAGACGTCACCCTGCCCAATGGCCATGTGTCCACTTATGAATTTGTCCGGCACCCTGGTGGCTCGGCAGTGGTGGCGCTGGACGACCAGCGGCGTGTCTGTCTGCTGCGCCAATGGCGGCCCGCAATGAACGAATGGGTCTGGGAATTGCCAGCCGGCAAGCGTGACCATGGCGAAGACCCAGCGGAGACGGCGCGCCGCGAGTTGGCCGAGGAAGCCGGGCGGGTAGCCACACGTTGGACAGACCTTGGCAGCAACTACCCCTCGCCCGGCGTGTTCTGCGAAGTGCTCTATCTCTATCTGGCTGAGGGGCTGAGCAATACACCTTCGGCACTCGAACCTGGCGAAGTACTGGAAGTGCACTGGGTCCCACTGGCGGAGGCCTGCGCGCAAGCACTGGATGGACGCCTGCGCGATGCCAAAACCATCATCGGGTTATTGCGCGCCGCCGCATTACGCCCGGAAATTTGACAATAATCAGCGAATTGCATCGTCTTCCTAAAAAATTCCAACTGGTTTAACATACTGTTTGCAAGAATCGATTATGTTTCCAGCGACGGCCAAGCCCCCTCGGCTGCTGGTACAACGAAGGATGCCCCCACATGAAAGACGATACGCGCAACCGTCTTCCCGGAACTAGCGAAAGCAACTCCGGCAGTGTTCGTTTTGACGACCGTGGCAACGCCATCTGGCAGTGGAGTGGCGATGTGCAGGTCGAAGGCAACCTGAACGCGCTCCTGGAAGACCTCGTGGTCGCGGAAGACTCGGTCACCCCCGACATTGCGCACAACACCAAGGGCTTGGCCTACGGCTACAACCCTTACCAGAGCGGCGTGCTTTACACCGGCGAACGCGAAAAGCGCCCCAAGCGGGACTTGCGCGAGTTGTCGAAGTGGATTGCGATGAAGAAAGGCGTTCCGCCGATCAAGTGACCCGGGCCCCGATGGGGAAGGCTCCATCGCAGTGCGCCCGCTGTCATCATGTTGACCCTCGTGAAGCGCTAGACTCGGGCAGAAACTCGCCTGAGGCGCCCGATGGTCTTCCGTTTTTTCCGCAACATCATCGGCGCGCGCTCCACCGCAGCGGCCATAGGCCAAGGCTTCCTCGCCAACGGCTTGCTGCTGCTGCTCAATGTCGTCACCGGCATCATCACCGCACGCGCGTTGGGCCCTGAAGGTCGGGGGGAAGTCGCGGCGCTGGTGGCGGTGCCAACCTTCATCTGCTTCCTTGCACCGCTCGGGCTCGCGTCAGCTATCGTCTTCGAATCCAAGTCGGGAAGGTCTACGCCCGATGCCATCAGCGCATCCGCCCTGCTGCTGGCCATCATGCTGGGGTTGTTGGCAGCCCTACTGGCGGCTATTGGCACGCCGTTGGTACTGGCTGCCCACCAACCGTCCTTGGTCACCACAGCGGTTTGGCTGTCGCTATTTTCCATACCCGGACTGCTCGCCAATCTCGGTATGGCGGCATTGCAGGGCACCGAGCAGTTCGGCCACTGTAATGCCATTCGCGTGACGCAGCCCGTGCTGACGCTGTTGGCATTAGCCCTGTTCGTCGCAGGTCCCGGACTAACCCCCCTGCAAGCCGCGCTCATCACCCTCTGCGCCGGATTCCCCGGACTACTCTGGACGCTGTGGCTCATTCTGCCGAAGGCGCAAGTACCTCTGCAGGCAATTCGCGATGCCTTCGGTAACCTCTACCGCTACGCCCTTCGCGCATCGTCCGGCGAACTCCTGTCGGGACTGGCAGGTCAGCTCGACAAGGTCGTCGTAGTAGCGCTCTATGCGCCGCGCGAAGTCGGTTTGTTCACGGTCGCCATGAGCCTCTCACGGATACTTTTGGTCGCACCGCAGGCGGCAACTCAGGTACTGCTCGCCCGTACAGCGGGGCGTACGGCTGACGAAGTCATCATCACGGTCACCCGCACTTCTGCGGTGACACTGGCTATGGTCACCTGCGGTGCCGTATTGCTATGGGTCACCGGGCCGGTCCTTTTGTCGCTGCTCTACTCCAAGGACTTCGCGGCGGGGGCGGTACTACTGCAATTACTGCTGGTGGAGGCATGCCTGACATCGATGCATCAAGTCTTGTCACAGCCCTTTCTCGCGCTGGACCGCCCGGGCGCTCTCGGGGTGCAGCAGGCAGCGGGCGTAATCGCCAGCGTCGCGCTGCTCTTTCTACTATCCGGGCCTCTGGGAATCACTGGTGCCGCTTGGGCACTGCTGGGTGGTGCAGTAGTTCGGTTGGTTGTGGCACTTGTGATGTTCCCAACCGTCCTGCGTTTGCCATTGCCGCGCGTTGTGGCGGAAATGGGGCCCAGCCTTGCAATGCTGGCAAGCCGCCTGCGCGGTGGAACGCTCTAGGAAAATACCGTGCGTATCCTGATGACCACCGCCTATTTCAGCCCCTCGCTCGGCGGGATGGAGACCGTCGCGGAATGCTTGGCGAACGAATTCGTGGCACTAGGACACGAAGTAGTCGTAGCCACCAGTACCGCAGAAGACGATGGCATTCAGCGCCCGTTTACCGTCTTGCGTGCGCCGAGCTTGCTTGCGCTTATCCAGGAAAGCCTGCGCGCCGACGCGGTACTACAAAGCCAAATCAGTTTGCGGCTCGGGCTGCCCTCGCTGTTATTGGGAAGGCCTACAGTCATTGCTCATCACATGTGGACCCCACGAACTGGGCCGGGCGCCTTCGTAGGCCGAATAAAACATGCTTTGCTGCATTTGGCCGACAACGTGGCGGTCAGCCAGGCCATGGCGCGGTCACTCTCCGTGCCTTGTTCCGTTATTCCAAATCCCTATCAAGCAGAAATCTTCGACGGCATGAGCCACGCTGGGCCAAAGCGAAATCTGGTGTTTCTGGGTCGTTTGATTGACGGCAAGGGACTCGGCGTGCTCCTCCAAGCCTTATCCTTACTCGCTGCTCGCGATATTCATCCGACTCTGACGGTGATAGGTCGCGGGCCCGCAGAAGACTTATACCGACAACAGGTGAGGCAACTAGGGCTGGCAGCCCAAGTAGAGTTTTCAGGCCCTCTGCGTGGTGCGGCGCTGCGCGACAGACTGACAGCACATCAACTACTGATTGTTCCATCCGTATGGGATGAGCCTTTCGGAATCGTAGTTCTCGAAGGCTTGGCTTGTGGACTCATTCCGGTAGTCTCGGATGCCGGCGGGCTACCAGAGGCGGTAGGCAACTGCGGGCCAGTCATTCCTCGAGGCAATGCAATTGCCTTGGCTGACAGCATCAACGACTTGCTGACCATCGAGAAACCCCGAAGAAAATTTACCGAATCCAGGACCGCACACTTGGCCGCACATACGCCATCAACCATAGCCGCAAGCTACCTAAAAGCTTTAGAGCGCCGCACCAACTAGTGAAGTAGTCCCGGGACTGCCAAGCCTAACGTAGCAGATTAGGAAACGGTTCTTTTATTCCCGTAGTCGTTGCAGTAGTACCTGCCTCCTCACCAAAAGCAGCAGCCGCTGCCAAGGTAAAGCCAACGAACATCCATGCATAGCCGTTAATTGTTCCGTGACCCGTAATCTGACCAAGCAATAACTCATAGCCAAGATAACCGAACAGTAGCGTCGCCAGAACACTTCGAGAATTCACTACACGACGGGCTACGGCGAATACCAGCGCAATCCTGAAAGTCATGAAGAACACGCCTACTACAGGGCCCAAATCCACCATGTGCCGAGCCCAATCGGTTTCAGCGGAGTACTTAAGTGGCATGCCCGTACTAATGGCTAGCTGCTGCGCAGCATTTCCGGCCATGCCGATACCGTAGCCGAGCAGAGGCGTGTCAGTGAACAAACGCAAGAAGTCGACCAGCCCGTAGATCGCCCGCCCAAAAATACCGCCGGAAAAATGCTGACTCTCGAATCCGTCCGCTGTATTCCACCTTTCGACAAAGGCCGCTATGCCATCCGCAAAAAAAGTGAACCCTAAAATTGTCACCAAGACGAACATACCGATGAGCACAGCGAGAACGCGCCCACGACTGGTCTCGCGACCACCCCTGGCAACGGCCGCCATAGCAGCGAGCACTACTAGTCCGGAACTCAACACGGCACCACGGCTTCCGGAATAGGCAAGGCACGTAAGCACCCCCAACGTGGCAAAAGGCAGCAACAACCGCGAAAACCCGCCCGTCCTCCACGCACCGCTCCAACCTGCCAGTACCATCGCAAGAGCACTGACCGACAACTGCTTCTGCCCCACGTCCGACGTAAAAAAACCCATGGGGCGAGTATGCAATTCGTTGAGGCCCAACCCCCTGAATTGCAGCGACGGATCATCGGAGATTCCGACATTAATCGCCGCACCTACCGGCGAATAGAACTGCAGGACCACCAGCACCGCGCTCAAAATTACCAATGCGAACGTGATGACAGCCATCCTCTGCAGGTCTTCAGCCCGGAATGTATCTGCAATGATGAATGCCAAAGGGATATAGAAAAAATAATTCCTCAATCCATAGGCTGCGAAGAGCATCGGCGCTTGTGGATTACCGACGCCCAGTGCCACTTGCAAAATGGCAAGCACGGAAGTGAGCAGTGCAAGTAGCAACGCCAGAGTGAGCCATAGTGAAGAGCGCGGCCAGTGCCCAGAGACGAGCGCCATGGCATACACGGCGAGAACGAAGGGGTCGCGGACGAAAAATAGCACTTGACCGAACTCGGGGAGCACCCATTTCCGAAGGACGCCCTCGACGATGAGGAGCACGTAAATGAATAGCACCATACCCACAATACGACGACGGGAACTGTCATCCACTCGCGGGCTGAAAACTCCGACCTGCTCGGCACCGAACAACATGGACTTAGCTTCCTAAGCGAGTACAAAGATGTTTCGAAGGACGATAGCGACTCATTGAGGCAGATACCTCGGGAGCGCATTACCGGCCAGCGCCGCGAAAGCCTGCAACCGAGCATCCACCGCATCGACGGATTCCCCAGAGCCGAGGGTCGCCATCACACGTACCATCGCTCCGTCGGAACGGCGACGTACGACAGAGTCCTGAAACAGGTACCACTTCACCAGCCATTCGCTAGTCAGGTTCCTGCCGCGCTGGTCGAACCAGTAATAGACCAGCGCCCGCTCTTCACCGTTCGAAATTAGCAGGCGATTGGCGGCAATAGCCGTACCTGAAATGATGACCGTTCTGCTCTCTGCAATCCGCCAGCCATTTCCCGGCAGACAAGCTGCGGGCGAATGAACTACCCGGCGATCACGTTGTGTCGCGTAGTAGGGAACATATAGCGTCACCGCCGATCCCTGACGATCCTTATAGGTTCCGTAGAAATATTCATCCAATTGCAGCGTTTGCAAAACATCGGGCGTCAGCCAGTCGCGCTTTCCTTGCCATTCGCCCAACTCCAGAGGAAACGCAGCCAAGGACGGGGCCACTGGAACCAGTTGTGGACGATTCGGAACCGTGAATTGCACAACAGCAATAGCGACCGTAGCCACTAGCGCCAGCCAAAACATTCCCGGAATCGGACGCACTTTCAACCCAACCCCCGACGGTGTCGCCATTGGCAGATCTACGCCAAACACATCTGCCCACCGTCCCTTAGAAGGCCCTATACGATTAAGCAGTGCAGCGAAGGCCAGCAGCAAGATGCCGCTCACCATGAAAACCACCCATCCTTGGAAATCGTGCAAAAAGCCCTCGGCCATTGCCGGACCCCAGCGTTCCACCATCCAACCAATCATGGCAATCCGCAGACTATTAAGAACCACAGTGACCGGTATGCTCGCGACGAATACGAGCGCACGCTTCCAGAAAGTTGCCCTGAAAAAATGGGCGATCAGCAACCCCAAGGTCATCAGGGGAAACAAGTAACGCAATCCAGCGCAAGCATCTACTACTTGGAGTTTGTAGGAACCCAGGTCGATGACGTTCCCCTCCAGGTAAACACTAATGCCACCGAGGCGAATGACGGCGACGCCGAGTGCGGAAGAAACCAACTGAAGACGAGTGGAGAGATTGTTAAGGATGAAATCCGGCTGCGGGATCATGAGAAACAGCAGAGCCAACGGCAAAGCTAATTGACGCAGGGGGCCAAGACCACTCCATGACAACACCAAGCCTGCCACGCCAAGTGCAAAAGCGTATTGCTGCAGCGTATAAGCCCCTCCCATCGTCCCAAGGAGTAGTGCGGCACCAGCAGTCACGAGCAACAACACGCCGACGACGCTTCCTTTAAATTCCTGTCGCTCGAAAATTTCCCTCTGTTGCCACAAGAGAAAGCCGGCGAGGATGGGCAATGCTGGGCCATGGCTGTACTCCGGCACTCCGTTCCAGGTGTTCCACAGCCAAACCAATGCGGACTGGCAAGCGAACGCAAGGACGCACACACCGCCCAGTATCAGTAGATATCCGCCAACCCCTAGGCGCCACACTGAAGAGGCCGATGGCATTGCAGTGGCCACAGGTGGCATTTCGGCATGGCTGGCATCTTCAGTCGTCATGTCGCCTCCTCAACACTGTTCACCTCACGCCGAAACAAGAGATCGGCTTGAACCCCGACCCCTGATGGACCTTGAGTCAGACTACCGATTCCAGTTAGAGCGAATCCGCGCTTCTGCAACCACGCCACGACCTCTCCGGCCATAGCCTGCCCTACGTAAAGTTCCACGAACGAACATTCAACGTAAACGAACTCCACGCGGTTCAACACGGGAGCGCAGGCCTCCAGCACCTGGAGCTCAAATCCTTGAACGTCAATCTTCAGCAGCAACGGGCCTGCCAGTTCTGCGTCGCTGACTGCCTCGACCAACGGCAGCACCTGCACGCTTTCGCGGTGCGTCTCCGCCGTGCCAGGGAATAACTGCGCTTGGGTAGCGGTAATCGGCAGCAGCGACGAGGAATCTCGAGCACCCGCGACGTGCATCGCCAACTCGGCGCGTTCCGGGCCTAGCGCCGCGCGCACCAACTTCACCTGCAAATCGCCGGCATGAACCGCCAAGAATCGTTCACATTCTGCCGCCAACGGTTCGAACGCGATGACGCGGGCATCCGGAAACACCCGACGCGATACCAGCGTGAACTGTCCGGTATTCGCCCCCACATCCAGAACGGTACGCACACCAGAATTGGCGAGCGTTAGTAGCATCGGTTCATGCTCGATGGCGGCGCCAACACCCAGCCGCAATGCTCGCCGGTAGTACGGATCGCCTGCGAGGCGCAGCGCTTTCCTGAAGACCCGAAAATAGTTCTTCATAGCCGGCCGGGCCTTGTGCATGGAATACATTCAGTACGCATTCTTCTGCCCCAACACGACGAACAGTGTCTTTAGCAGAATCTTGAAGTCCAGTACCAGCGACCAGTTGCTGAGGTATTCAAGGTCGTAGCGCACGCGCGCTTCCATCTTGTCGATGGTATCGGTTTCTCCGCGTAAGCCATGCACCTGCGCCCAACCGGTTATTCCTGGGCGCACTTTATGCCGCACCATATAGCCGCTGATCTGCCGGCGGTAGAGTTCGTTATGGACCACCGCGTGGGGCCTAGGGCCGACCAGACTCATGGAACCCCGCAGTACGTTGAACAACTGCGGTAGTTCATCCACGGAGGTCCGCCGCAGCCATGCGCCAACACGGGTGACCCGCTGGTCACCCTGGCGCGCCTGAACCACGTGGTCACCATCCTCGCGCGCGGTCATCGTACGAAACTTGTAGACCAGAAAACTTTCGCCATTCAGCCCATACCTGGTCTGCCGGAACAAGGCGGGGCCACGGGTTTCGAGCCGCACGGCCAGTGCCACCACCAGGAGCAAAGGCGAAAGTACCACCACAGCCGCACCCGCCAGCGCCACATCCAGCAGCCGCTTGCTCCAGGCGTTGCTGCCGCTAAGCGGCGTGTCGCAAATGGCCAGCGCCGGAATGCCGTTGAGGTCCACCACCTTCGCCTGAATGAGGTCGACGCCGAAGATGTCCGGGACGAAATATATGGAGGCGGTTGTATCCCTCAGGTCATCCAATAGGTCGCGGATGCGCTGCGACTTTGAAATAGGTAAGGTGATGTAAACCAACTGCACATTTTCGCGACGCACGTAGTCGCCGAGCTCGCTGCACAGTCCACGTAATTTCCCCAGCGCCACTGCCTCCGGCAGGCGTTCGGGAGACCGAAAGTCGAAGAACCCCTTGAAAGCCGCCTGAGGAAGGTGCCGTGCCAATTCAAGCCCAGCCGTACCAGCACCCACGATAACGTGGCTGCTCGCTACGACCCCACGCCGGTTCAGCCAGCGTGCCAGCTGTACCTGGATTTCCTGCGTGATGATGAGCGCCATCGCCGTACTCGCGAACCAGCTCAAGATGACCGCGCGGGAATAGAGCTCGCCCACTTTCAGAGAGAACGCTAGCAGCAGCAGGATGCCGCAAACCGCGCTCCATTCCACCACCACTCGTGTCACTTGGCGTGATGGTATCGAGCCGTAATTGAGCACACCCTCGAGGTCGGGCGCGGTGAGCATTTTTCCCGACAAGGCGGCGGCGATGGCCGCGATGATGGCGTAGCCGACCGTAGGCGTTTCGCCATAGGCGAAGAGACAAGCCAGCAAGCAGAGCAGGACCGTGGCGAGATCCAGCGTCTGAATCAGCAGCAAGGCCGGTGGCGGCCCTTCACCGATGCGGAACCGGGGCGCCTTAGTGGAGCCAGCGCTCGCAGAGGTTGCCGCGGCACTGGCCGATGACTTTTGGGTACTCATGAAATTGGGCCGCCGGCCTGTGTCTAGTCTTTATGCTACGGATTCGTGACAAACGGATGACGCCGCCGTCACGCCGGGCCCGGACCGCTGTCAGTCGAGGCGGCACTTGAACCCTCGGCGGTCGGATTGCGCGAGGGCAGCAGTGGGCTCGACTCGAATACTTCGGCTAGGATGTGGTCGCGGTCCCAAATGGCCGCCGCGCGCTCCCTGCCGCGGGCACCGTATTCCGCGCGCAAAGCAGGGGCCGACGCGAGTTTTTCGACAGCGACCGCAAAACCCGCCGCGTCGCCCGGGGCAACCACTTCTCCGCAATCTGTCACCACCCGAGCGACGTCCGTTCCGGGGGAAGCACACGCGATAACAGGCTTGCCGCTGGCCATCATGCCGGCCAACTTGGAGGGCATTACCAGCCCCTCGGCGCCAGCGCGTTGCGGCAGTAGATGGATGTCAGCCGCGTTCAACAGGGCATTCAGCCGCGCCACCGGTTGCAGTGGCAAGAAGCGAATACCACGCGCATCGCCAGCCAACTCCTGCAAAGCGGCCTTGGCCGGCCCTTCACCACAAACAACGAGCACTGCCTTGGCGGACGCCGGAAGCAGCCGGACAACCTGCACCAGCAACTCCAAGCCCTGCTTCGCCCCTAGCGAACCGGAATAGAGCAGTACCAGTTGGTCTTCGGCAACGCCCCACTCTCGCCGCAGGGAACTCGGCTCTGTCAGAGGCCGAATCTGGGAAATATCGGTCCAATTGGGGAAGGCCTGCAGGCGCTGGGAGGGCACGCCCTTCTCCTGCAAACGCTCCAGCATCTGCCCAGAGATGGAAGACACCCGGTCAAAACGCGAGAGCAACCAACGCTCCGTGGCCAGCAGGGCACGCCGCGCCCAAGAGGCGCGCAAGACGCCTAATTCGAAGGCCGCGTCGACCTCAAGGTCCTGCACGTGCAGCCACGCTGCCGCTCCGGAAAGACGCGCCGCCAGCAAGGCTGCTGGTGCGCAGGCCAGTGGTGGTTCCACCACCAACACCACGTCAGGGCGGCGGCGTAGAGCAATCCAAAGAGTGGGCAGGAAACTCGTGAGCGCAAACGACAGCAGGTACGCCATACGCCGCAGCCCAGTCGGGCGCACGGGCACATAGAGGGGGCAGCGGAGCACCTGCACGCCGTCAAAAACCTCGGAGCGGTAAACCGCCCCGGAGTACCCTTCCGTCACCCGCCACGCTGGGTAGTGCGGCGCAGCGGCAACCACCCGGACCTCGTGCCCACGGGCGGCCAGCCAAGCGGCCATCTCGCCCGAATAGCGACCGACCCCGGTGAGTTCCGGGGCGTAGTTGGGGGACAGCAGCAAAACCTTCATAAACCCACGGTACTTTGTTTCGGTTATGTTTCAGTGACAGTGGATCAAGAATGCGCATCCTTCACGTCAACCCGTCGCTGAACCCCGCCGACGGCGGCCCGCCCGAGGCCACCCGTACGCTGACGGTAGCTTGGCTGGCGCAGGGCCACTCGGTGGAAGTGGCGGTCCTCGATGCACCTGAGAGCCCATGGCTGGCAGCCTTCCCGTGCACCGTTCACGCACTCGGGCCGGGGCATTTCGGCAAGTATCGGTACAGCCCAGCCTTTACCGACTGGCTGACAGCAAACGCAGCACGTTTTGACATCGTCGTGGTGCACGGCATTTTCCAGTACCACGCCTTCGCCACACGCGCGGTGATGCAGCGACTCGGGCGCCCCTACGTACTATTCATTCACGGCGCGCTGGACCCTTGGTTCAAGCGCCGCTTTCCACTCAAGCATTTAAAAAAATGGCTCTACTGGCCCTGGGGGGACTACCGGGTCATTCGGGACGCGGCACGTGTACTGCTCACCACGGAAGACGAGCGAGTACTCGCGCGCCAATCCTTTTGGCTTTACCGGGCCAACGAAGCCGTAGTCAGTCTCGGAACCGCCGACCCGCCGCCAGAGGAAGATGGCAAACAACACGCAGCTTTCCACGCGGCGTTCCCAATACTTAACGGCAAACGCTTCCTGTTGTTTCTGAGCCGCCTCGATGAGAAAAAGGGCTGCCGTCTGCTGATAGACGCCTTTGCGCAAGTGACGCAGCAAAACCCGGAATTGCTATTGGTCATGGCTGGGCCGGACAGTTCCGGCCTGAAGTCTGACCTTGAACAACTAGCAGCGTCATACGGCATTGCCGACCGTATAGTTTGGACAGGAATGATTACCGGTGCAGTCAAGTGGGGCGCCTTCCGTGCCGCAGATGCGTTCGTACTGACTTCGCATTCGGAAAACTTCGGCATAGTGGTCGCCGAGGCACTGGCCTGCGGCACACCGGTACTGCTCTCGAAGCGGGTAAACATTTGGCGCGAGGTCGTGGCGGGTAAAGCGGGGCTGGCTGCTGAAGACAACCCCGCGGCAGCTGCCTCCATGCTAGCCGAGTGGACAACCGAAGCCCGCCACTCCCGCGCTGACACATCAGCCAACGCCCGGGCCACGTTTCTGAAGCTCTTCGAAATCGATGTTGCCAGCCGGCGAACAGCGCAAGAGCTCCAGTCGGTCGTCTCGGAGGGCCGCTCAGCGGACTGACGAAATATGGGTTCCGAGTTCGAAGGCTGTCGTCGTTCCGCGTGACGTCGTGTTAATGACTAGATGCCGACCCAGAGGCATCGACAGCGGCAGGGTCTCGACGCGATTCCCCCATGACAGCAACATAGCGCCATCTTTAGACTCAACCAAACGGGTTTGACCAAGCCGGAACTCCGAACCCAACAGGTAGGTACCTACGCCCCACGAAGACGTGTCCGTCAAGGTGGCCGGCCCGACACCGCTCCATCGGCTAGAAATAATAAAGAAGCCGCCGGTGGCGGTAGTCCCATTGTCGAGCATTTTCAAGGCGGTATTTGCACGCACATCCGTGAAGGTGGAGCCGTACCAGATGAGGCTGTAGCCGGCACGAGTAACGGAAACGTGTCCGACATCTTCGAAGGCACTGCGATACCAGAAATTCCCACCCGAAGGACGCTCGGAGTCCCAACGCCAAACGGCATCACGGATGTTTCGGAACGTGCAAAACATGAAGCCCTGCTTGTCGGCGTAATTCATCCCGGCACCGGCCCCCTTGCCACTACCCGACATAGCCAAAGGCACATCCTCGAAAACTACCCGGCGCCAAGAGTTCGAATCGATTCCGGCTATTCCATTGGCAGCCACGCCCGCTACGGACTGCCCCACAAAGCGCAACTGCTCAAAGGTACTCGTCGCTACGGTCATCCCCGGACCGACATTACCCGAATCTGCGCTCCAGAGAATTCCGTGACTGCCACCAGCAAATGTAATGCCAGAGAACACTACCGACTGTTGTGCCAACTCTGCTCGTAGCGACACTTTCGTCGCGCGTCCCTGCACAAGCGGGAAATTGCCCTTGGCGACCAGCACGACTTCGCCGGCATCCGAAGCCACTAACCCCTCAATACGTTCAACCGACCCCAAGCGAAGCGAACGCGAAATCGCATAGGTTCCTGGCGGCACCCGAGCGACGCCATCACGGTCAATCAGATGTTGCAGAAACGCCGCTTGATCAATATCGCTACGCGCCAGAACCACTACGCTTTGAGGCGCCGGACCCGACACCGGAAGCGCGAAAGCACCCGTCGCTGCGACAAGGGGAAGCGGCGGAAATTGCTGTCGTTGCAATAATTCGCGAATCGCTGACGACGGGCCCGTTGTCCTCGTCGCCGGTAGTGCCTCGCCATTACCAATATAGAAGTCGCCGGAGCGTATGCCCGCAGGAACATGATCGGCGATTCGGAGATTTTCACGGAACAGGTGGTAGTTCTCGCCGACGTCGTCGAATGCCAAATCGGCTTTATCAATCAAACCGCCACGGGCCCGAGAGGAAAAATCTACGACCAATGGCACATGACGAATAATCGCTAACGCACCGTTCTTATCCCCATAGAGTGTCCCGCCGGACAACCCCATGCTCACCAAAGACGGCGAATTCTCAACTTCGAAGCAATTCCGGTCGCCCTTGCCATCGCCGTTCCAAGATTCGCAGTCCCAACCCACCAACCACAACGGCCCGGCATGGTTCCAACGGGACTTCCACTTAGGAGTGATAGACGCAACGTGCAAAAAAGCATTGCCGAAACTGGCCTCGTCGTCGTTCCCTTCCCACCAGACAGTCGAACCGGGTCGATAGCCTAAAGCGTGGGAAAAAACGGAGTTCCGGACGTACCCGGAGGTGCCTTGAAGCACTTCCAACGCTCCGTACTCCGCGAGTTCAAGGCCCTCCACCCGGCTGTCATCTTCCAACCGCACTTTGAGGCGACCCGCCATACCAAGCCGCCCGCCGTTTCCGCCAACAATCGTGACATTCCGGTTGGGCATTCCGCCAGTAAAGAGGATGTCCGGGTCCTCCGAACCCTGACCATCCAAACCCTCAATCCAAACATCGTGCACCCCGCCACCGATAACCAACACGGGAAGGCGTGCGTTCCAGCGCGATAGGATTTTGGCGCCACTCGGCACAATGAGCCGCTTTTTTCCAGAACTGCGATAGTCGATATCCGGCGCCAATTGCAATTCGCCAGTGGTGTCGAGCACCTTCTGCAAGTCGGCGCCCTTCTGCAGGAATACAGCGGGCCGCGTAACGGCAGACCATGCAGGGAAAATCACGCCTGCGAGCACCAAGCCACCGACCCAAGCACCCCAAAACCGCACACAGCCGAATGCTCCGACGTCAGCTTTCATACGGACTCTTTCCCAACAGCTGCTGGAACTTCTGGCAGTAAACAGCCCAAGTGAACTCACGCGCGCGTGCCGCAGCGCTTGCACCCATTTGCCGACGCAGTTCCGGGTTGGCGCGAAGCAGTTCCAGTTTTTCCGTGATGGCGCCAGAATCGCGCATGGGTACGATGAAGCCATCGACGCCGTCTCGGACTAATTCATCCGGCCCATTGGCCGTAGCGATGACTGGAAGCCCACAGGCCATCGCTTCAGCCACCACTAACGGCATGCCTTCGAGCAACGTGGGAAACACAAACACGTCATGTGACCGGTACTCGAGAGCGAGTTTGGGACGCGTCAGATGAGGAACGTGCCGGAACAACTGTGAATATGGAGTTAGTGGCTCCACGGAACCGACCTTGTTACCGACCAACGTCAGCGCGGTTCCGGTGCCCGCAAACTTCGCATATGCGTCCAAAAGATAGGACAGGCCCTTACGCTGCGAGAGCTGGCCAACAAAGATGGCCCGCAAGCCCCCACCATTCTCTTGAACGGCATTCTCCGAGAAAATCGTCAGATCGACACCGTAGGGAACTACTGCAAGCTTGTTGACGTCTACGGCGCTAGCGGCGAACGTTTTTGCACAATAGGTGGACCCAACGACAACAGAGTCCGCAGCGAGAATTTCGGCGTCCAACCCGGCCATGTACTCCGGCGTGAAATGCTTCAATTCGGGCCAGGTACTTGCAAAATCCGGAACGAGTTCCGCCTCTTCATTGCGCAAAGCAAGGTGATAGCGATGATGCGCAATGGGGTAGTTGAGAATACGTCGCGCATCATTCCGTTCGGCCCATGCAAAGGCAGGTAGCGCAAATCCAGGGTAGGCCACGACGGTATCGGCGCGGCCCATATGTCGGGGAGCAGATTCACTGATCGCCGCACGAATCCGTTCATGGCCGGCTTCCGTCAGCGCCGCCCTTCGCGCCGGAGAAATCCACTTCGCTCGCGAAACTGCCGCGGCCAGCCAGTCGGCCATCACCCCGCGCTCAACCGCGAGGCGATTGAAGGCCTCCGAATTCAGTGCTCGACGACCGAAAGTGGAGCGGTAGTGCTTCCCGATGACCGGGCTACGCTCCAAGGCTTTTTCCCACCAGCGTCCCTTGTTCAGGTACGGACGAATGCACGACTCCAGCTGGCCGGTCTCCGCCAAGTAGACGCCCAGCTGGTGCAGTTCCGGGGCGTTGAAATTGACGATGCCAACCTTGGACAAACCCGGGACTCCTGCACTACGGTGCAACAGTATGTTGCTGCCGGGTTACGGTTTCCTTACCTGCCGCTCGCTAAATCCGCTGAGTCCACCCACTCCACCAGCCCCGCCAAGTCGGCGAACTCGTGGTCGGCCCGCTCGAGCCCTTCCGGCCACTGCTTCTCATGCCGATGCACCCAAGCGGTGGCCATGCCCGCACTCCGGGCACCGAACACATCGGCGTGGGGGTCGTCGCCCACATAGAGCCAGCGATTTACCGGGATTCCTGCGCTTTCTGCCACGGCTTGGAACGCCCGAGGGTCAGGCTTGGCCACTCCCAATCCCCGCGCCGAATACGCGGCACGGAAGTACTGCCCCAGCGACGTGCGCGCCGGGTCGGCATTGCCGTTGCTCAACACATAGAGCGGAAAACGCCGAGCCAGCCGTTCCAGCGCCCCGTGCACCTCCGGGTAGGGGTCCACGGCATGCCGTTCAGCGAAAAACACTTCGAACGCAGCCGCCGCCATGCCCGTTGCCGCCGTCTCATCAAGACCGGCCGCAAGTGCCTGACAACGCAGGGCTTCGGTGCGTAGCCAAGTGAGATCATAGGCACGGCTAGTGTGCAGCGCCGCCACCTGTTCCCGCCAACGGCGCATTTCGGCAATGGTCGCCGCAGCCGCCTGCCCGGCCGGCACTACCGCGGGGAACTCGCGCGCCAGAAACGCGGCCGTCAACTTCTCCGCCGAGATGATGGCGGGAGCCACTGGCCACAGGGTATCGTCTAGGTCCAGACAGAGCGCGGAGTAAGGCATGAGGACCGAAAGTATGGACTGCCCACAGCAGCAAGCAAACCTTCACCCTTGGCGGGGCGATGGGCCGACGCTGCGGCACGCTCGCCCCGCCCCCTTACTGCCCTCCCTCGTGGCCTTGTTCGGTTTGTTCGTGAGTGCCCCCACCATGTCCGCCAGCCAGCCTCCTAGCAACAGCGCCTCTGCCCAGGCAGCCAGCGCTGCTGCCAATTCAAGCTCCGGCCGAACCGTGCTCACCCCCAAGCCTGCCCGCGCGCCCATCTCGCCTGCGAAGCATCTGCTGGTCATCGCGCATCGTGGCGCCTCCGGCTACCTGCCCGAGCACACGCTGGAAGCCAAGGCGCTGGCCTACGCCCAAGGTGCGGATTACCTCGAACAGGACGTAGTCATCTCCAAGGATGGCGTACCCGTCGTGGCGCATGACCTAATCCTCGACGACACCAGTAACGTGCGTGACGTCTTCCCCGATCGCGTCCGTGCAGACGGCCACTGGTACCTCATCGACTTCACCTGGGAAGAACTCCGCACGCTTACCCTGCACGAACGCACCGCGGAAGACGGCAAGCCGGCGCGCGCCGGGCGTTTTGCCGCGAACGGGGTCGGCTTCCGCTTGCATACCCTCGACGAAGAGTTGGCCTTCATCCGTGGCTTGAACGCCACCTTGGGGAAGGCCCAGGGTCGCGAGGTTGGGGTCTACACGGAAGTAAAAAGCCCGGCTTGGCATCGCCAGCAAGGCGTGGATGCCGCCCCCATCGTGCTCGCCTCACTCGCCCGCCACGGTTACACGAAAGCTACGGACCACGCCTATGTGCAATGTTTCGATTTCGCCGAACTGCGCCGTATTCGAGTTGGACTACATAGCGAACTGAAGCTCATCCAACTCATTGGCGAGAACAGCTGGGGGGAGTCGGACACGGACTACCCGTACCTGCTAACTCCCGCAGGGCTGCGCGAGGTGGCCACGGTGGCAGACGGCATCGGGCCGTGGGGACCGCAAGTGCTCAGGTTCGCCCCGGGCAAAGTACCGGTGCCCACAGGCCTGGTAGAAGCGGCGCACGCTGTGGGGCTGGCAGTACACCCGTTTACGCTGCGCGCGGACGAACTTCCGCCCGGGGTCACCAGTCTGCCCGCGCTGGTCCATGCACTGCAGGCGGCAGGTGTAGACGGCGCTTTCACCGACTTCCCCGACCAGGTGCGCGCCGCGCTGAAATAACCCGCCCAGCCGGGGCAGGCATAGAATGGAGCTTTCCCGTTACGGAAGCTCCACTCATGCGCGCTCCTTCTCGTTTGTTTGCCGGTAGCCGGCTACTTCCCGCCTTGGCGGTACTGCTGACTGCCTCGGCCGCCGTCGCCGCCGACGCACCCAGAGGCTTCACGGCGCAAGACCTCGTCTCACTCACGCGGGTCAGCGGCCCCGCTCTGTCGCCGGACGGCAGCCGTCTGGTGTGGACGCAGCGCGAAACGGATTTGGCCGCCAACAAAGGCCGCACCGACCTGTGGAGCCTCGACCTCGCCAAGGTTGGCGCCGCGCCGCTGCGCCTCACGCGGAACGACGCCAGCGACAGTGACGCCGCCTTTGCACCGGATGGTCGCAGTGTCTATTTCCTCTCGACGCGCAGTGGCAGCAGCCAGGTGTGGCGACTCTCCTTCAGCGGGGGCGAGGCCGTTCAGGTAACCGCCCTGCCCCTCGATGTCGGCACGTTCCGCGTTTCCCCTAAAGGCGACCGCCTCGCGCTGACGCTCGACATCCCTCGGACCTGTCTCTCCGATAGCGCACCAGTCGACTGCGCGGTAACGGCGCAAGGCAAGCACGCCTTGGGTAGTGCACGCACCTACGACAGCCTCTTGGTGCGCCATTGGGATACGTGGGCGGACGGCACGCGCTCCGTGCTGTTCAGTCAGGCTCTCGATGCGCAGGGCACAGCCAACGGCAAGCCTGTGGCTTTGTCCGCACCACTAGACGGCGATGTCCCTTCCAAACCCACCGGTGGCAATGAGGAATACGCCTTCTCCGCTGACGGCAGCACCGTCGCCTTCCAGATTCGTGTGGCAGGGCGTGAGGAAGCGTGGTCGACCAACTTCGACCTCTACCAAGTGGCTGCCAGTGGCGGCACGCCACGGAACCTAACCGGGTCAAACCCCGCTTGGGATGGTCAGCCGGTTTTCTCACCAGACGGAAAGACCCTCGCCTACGTGGCGATGACCCGTCCCGGCTTTGAGGCCGACCGCTTCGCACTGAAATTGCTGGACCTGGGCACTGGCGTCGTCCGCGAGCTGGCGGCGGACTGGGACCGCTCCGTGTCTGGTCTGGCCTGGACCGCGGACAGTGCGGCACTCATCGTCAACGGCGACGACGTAGGGCAACACCCCTTGGTACGCATCGACGCCCGCAGCGGCGCACGCATACGCTTGACGGGTGAAGGCGCTACAACGCAGTTCGTGGTCGGCAAGGATTTCATCGTTACCACGCTGCAATCGCTGACGGCGCCTGCAGATTTCTATCGGGTTGCACTCCCCGGCAAGAAGGACAAGGCGGCGCCAGCAGTTCCGCAACGTCTAACGAACGTGAATGCCACGCGCCTCACTGACGTGCGCTTCGGCAAGGCAGAGCAGTTCAGCTTCGCGGGCGCAAACGGCGAAACGGTTTACGGCTATGTCATGCAACCGTGGAATGCGGAGCCGGGGCGCAAGTACCCCATCGCGTTCATCGTGCACGGCGGCCCACAGTCGAGTTTCGCCAATAACTGGAGCTATCGCTGGAATCCGCAGATTTACGCGGGTGCCGGCTACGCTGCCGTCTTCATCGACTTCCATGGCTCGCCAGGCTACGGGCAAGCCTTCACCGATTCCATCAGCCAGGACTGGGGCGGCAAGCCGCTGCAAGACTTGCAGTTGGGCCTGGACGCGGCTACCAAGCGCTTTGCTTGGCTGGATGGCGAACGCGCCTGCGCGCTGGGTGCCTCCTATGGCGGGTTCATGATGAACTGGATCGCCGGCAACTGGCCGGACCGCTTCAAGTGCATCGTGAACCATGCGGGCATCTTCGATACCCGCTCCATGTACTACACCACCGAGGAACTGTGGTTCACGGAATGGGAAAACGGTGGACCGTATTTCACGAACCCCGCCAAGCACGAACAGTTCAATCCGGCGAACTTCCTGAACCAATGGCGAACGCCCATGCTGGTCATCCACGGTGAGAAAGACTTCCGGGTTCCTTATTCACAAGGGCTGGCGGCCTTCACGGCGCTACAGCGTCGCGGCATCGACAGCCGGCTAGTGATGTACCCGGATGAAAACCACTGGATCTTGAAGCCGGCCAACTCGCTGCAATGGCATGCCGAGGTGCTCGACTGGCTGAAGAAGCACCTTTAAGCGCACGCCAATGGCGCGAGCAAGCTCGCTCCTACAAAAGGCCAGTACGCCCCTGTAGGAGGGAGCTTGCTCCCGACCGGTTGCAGCAGGACCCACACTGCCCCTGTAGGAGGGAGCTTGCTCCCGACGGGTTGTAGCAGAACCCACATCGCCCCTGTGGGAGGGAGCTTGCTCCCGACCGGTTGCAGCAGAACCCGCATTGCTCCTGTGGGAGGGAGCTTGCTCCCGACCGGTTGCAGTAGAACCCGCATTGCTCCTGTGGGAGGGAGCTTGCTCCCGACGGCTTAGGTCAGAGAGTCCACGCCGCGCGATAAGCCAAGCCCAGCGAAAGAATGCGCGCGATTAGTGCATCGTAGGCGATGCCGGCGCGCTGGGCGGACCGCGAGAAATCTTCGATGACTGCAAGGTTTGGATTGCAGTTCGCTTCGAGCACATAGATGGCACCATCGTCGCGCACGCGAAAATCCATACGCGCATACCCTGAAAGATGCAGCGCGCGGAAGATGCGCTTCGATGCCACGATGAGTCGCTCCTGCAAGCCGGGCGGCAAGCCTTCAGCATCTATCTGCTGAATGCCATGGCGTGCCTGGTACTTGCGGTCCCACTTCACTTTGCGGGTAGCGATAGGCGCCTGCCCTTCAGACAGAGCGCCGAAGTGGAGTTCGCGCGGCGGCAACACGGTCAGTCGCTCGTTGCCGAGCACACCCATGTAAATTTCGCGCCCAGGGATGTAGTCCTCCACTAGCGCGTCGCTCTGGACCTGCTCGTGGATAAACTCGATACGTTCGCGCAAACGGGCAGCATCTTCCACTACGGAAGCCTGAGAGATACCGAGCGAAGCATCCTCGGTAGCGCTTTTCACAAAAGCCGGATAGCGCTGCCGACGCGGCACCACGATGCGGTAACCACGGCGGTAGACGCTGAAGTCGGGCGTGGGTATACGGTGATAGGCGAGCAACTGCTTCGTGAGCACCTTGTCCCGCGAAATCATCATGCCGCGAGGATTACACCCCGTGTAAGGCTGCCGCAGCAACTCGAGCACGCCGACCATGTGGTGATCATAGGTGACGATACCGCCGAATTCTTCAAGCAGGTTGAAGACAATATCGGGCGACATAGCCTGCACCGCTTCGCGCAACCGTCCTACACTGTCGCCCATGCCGACGAATTCAACTTGGTGACCCAAGCGGCGCAGTGCTTCCCGAACGTCGTATTCGACTCGGAAGGTATCCACCTCTTGCATGCTCATTCCCGCAACGGATTCGGGCGGAATAAGCGTCTCGTGGGTGGCGATAAGGACTTTGTGCGACTTCATGCTGAGCACCAATTGTACCGCGATGCGACGACAAGCGCGCACCATGGCATCGTCCGCATAAAAAACGCGCTCGGATCAAGCGACTTCGCTGGCCAACTTCCTCAACGCCTCGTTCAGCAAGCCATCTGCCAAACCGGCGATTGCCGCCTGTTCCGCCACTGCGGCCACCCAACTCGCTGGCAATGCGGTTGCACCATGAAGTGCACCGAGCAACTGTCCAGCGATGGCGCCATTCGTATCCGCTTCACCGCCGAGATTCACAGCCCACAACACGCCAGACCGGAATGAACTGCGCCCATGGTCCAAGGCGCCTAGCGCGACAGCCAACCCCTCAAGTGCACCCGTATCTTTGACCCAGACGCCAGCAAGCCGAACTTCGGACAGGGAACGACCTGCCCCTTGGAGTAGGTCGCGCACTGCAGGGTGCAAGGTGGGTTCACCAGCCCCAGATGCCTCCAGCGCTTCCGTCACATAATCGGGAGCCAGTAGGTCTGCTGCCTGCACGCCGCGCAATGCGCCAGCAAGCAAAACGGCATAAGCCGCCGCACAATCGACAGCCAAAGTCGAAGGATGCGTCAATAGCACCGCTTGCTGCGCCAAGCGAACGCCTGCCAGTAAATCGGGATGGGTCCAAGCCACCGCGACACCAGCCCGTACTAAAGGTTCGCGCTCGGCACGCGCAGGCTGATTGGCTATGTCCGCCATTGCACCGGTAGCGTGGGCGGCAACCAACGCTCGGGCAGTCACCGCGCTGATACCAATGCATTGCCCGGTGCTCGATAGCCGCCCTTCACGTTGCCACAGCACGAGGCGCGCTTGCAGATCGTGAAGATCGAGATGACCGCACTCGACGAGACTTTCAGCGAGGCAGAGGACTTGTGCAGTCTCGTCGGTCCAAGCACCACGAGGCAGATCGAACGGGCCTCCAGCCAGCAAATCGCCAATGGGACTAAAGGTTCCACGTCGACGATGCTGCACCGGCATACCCAGTGCATCGCCAATGGCAAGACCCAACAACAAACCGCGATAACGTTCGCTTAATCTACCGAGGACCCTAGTAGAAGCCTCCTCGATCGCCAGATTCACCGAAGACTCCGCCGCGGGTCCTGACGAAGCCACTCGCCGACGAAGCGCTGCTGCGCGACGGTTTCAGGCACATGCGGATAGTCTTTATAGCAACCACTCGCTTGCCACAAACCCATCAAGTGGTCGAGAGCGCGCTCGCCATCACCAAACATTCGCGCAAGGTAGCAGCCAACGACAGTACCGGTGCGTCCAATACCGGCACGACAGTGAACGTAGACACAATCGCCGCCATCGATGAGGTCGCCCATCTCGTCAAGGATTTCTGCCATCTGCAACGGCACCGGCACGCCATGGTCACGGATGGGACGACGCAAATGATCGACGGCGTCCGCATCAAACGGGTCGGGAAGATAGTCGGCGTATGGCTGCAGTTCACCCGGCTGGGTAAGGTCGAAGATGTGACGGACGCCAGCCTCACGCAACTGCAACAGCCGCTCTTCGGTTTCGCCGATATCCGAGCGGCCGGGGTAAGGCCCCGCGAGAAGACGACCCGGCAACACCCAATAGCTGCCACGATAAGGGCCGGGTGAACCGGCGACGACTGGCTCAGCCATCGATTTCCGCCTCCACTGCGTCATCGGACAATTCGCGGGCAAGGCCGGCGCGACGCGCCTCCAGGCCGGCGAAATCGAACAAGGTAGTGTCCGCCAGTTGCGAAGGGGCCACGGCTGTCAGCGCAGAAAAGATGGTTTCAATGCGACCAGGTGATGCTTGTTCCCATTCGCGCAGCATTCGCGCGACGGCTTCCCGCTGCAGGTTGGGCTGCGACCCACAGAGTGTGCAGGGAATGATAGGAAACTGACGGGCACGCGCGTAGCGCTCAATCTCTCGTTCCGGTACATAGGCTAGCGGACGGATGACGATATGTTGGCCGTTGTCTGACAGCAATTTCGGCGGCATCGCTTTTAATTTTCCGCCGTGAAACATATTCAAGAAAAGCGTTTCCACTATATCTTCGCGGTGGTGCCCTAGCGCTATCTTCGTGATGCCATTTTCGCCGGCCCACCGATAGAGCGCACCGCGCCGCAGGCGCGAACAAAGGCCGCACTGGGTCTTGCCCACCGGCACGACACGCTTCACCACGGAATACGTGTCTTGTTCGATGATGTGATAGGGCACGCCAAGCGCTGCCAGGTATTCCGGCAATACATGGGCAGGGAAGCCCGGTTGCTTCTGGTCGAGATTCACCGCCACCAAGTCGAAGTGCACCGGTGAACTGCGCTGAAGTGACAGTAACAAATCCAGCAGGGTGTAAGAGTCTTTGCCGCCAGAGAGGCAGACCATCACCCGGTCGCCCTCACCAATCATCTGGTAATCGTCGATAGCCTTGCCAACCAATCCGCGCAGACGCGCCTGCAGCTTTTTGAAGTTCTGCGTGGGCTCGGGAACGCCTGCGGTGGTGGCGGGAAGCATCATTCAGCCGTCTCCACCAATATTGGTGCCAATCGGCGCTGCACCAGATACCACGCCAGAGGTCTGGCTGGGTGCTGAGTCGGGCACCTCGGCTTCCTTGCCCCGCAACGCAGCGATGAGCCGCGAAGTGTGTTCAGGCGAACGCGCATTGCGCGCGACGATGGCGTACACCGCCGGTACCACGAACAGCGTCAACAGCACGGAGATGGTGGTGCCATAGAACACGACAATACCGATGGGCTTGCGCTGCTCGGCGCCGGCGCCACTGGCAAACAGGAACGGTAACGCACCCACCGCCGTACACAAGCTCGTCATAAGCACCGGACGCAAGCGAATGGCAGCGGCTTCGACGATGGCCTGACGCAGGGCTAGCCCGCGGCCGTGCAACTGATTCGCGAATTCGACAATCAGCACGCCGTTCTTCGCAGCAATGCCTACCAGCATGATGACGGCAATCTGGCTGTAGATGTTGATACTGGCGCCATCGGCACCAGCCCACTCATAGGCTTTTAAGCCGAGCACTGCACCTAGCAGCGCCAAAGGCACAGTCGTGATGATGACCAAGGGATAGCGGAAGCTTTCGAATTGCGCCGCCAACACCAGGAAGACCACGGCAATGGCCATGAGGAACATGAGGTAAAGCTGGCTGCCACTCTTGAGATATTCGCGGCTCTCGCCATCGAACGACAGACGCGCGGTTGCCGGCAACTCTTTGCGTACGGTTTCCTGGAACCATTTCACGCCCTCACCCAGGCTGACGCCCGGGGCCAGCGAGCCACTGATGGTGATGGAACGCAGGCGGTCGAAACGGTTCAGCGACGAAGCCCCAGCCATTTCACGCAACTTGACGAGGTTTGCCATGGGCACCAGCGCCCCGGTGCGCTCGGACCGAACATAGAGATTGCCAAGGTCCGTGGTTGATTGGCGCTCATCGGCGCGCCCCTGCAATACGACGTTGTATTCCCGGCCACGGTCAACGTACGTGGTAACGATGCGTGATCCCAGCATGGTCTCCAGGGTACGGCCTACCGCCTGCAACGACACGCCAAGATCGGCAGCCCGGTCACGATCTACCGACACCATCACCTGCGGCTTGCGTTCCTTGTAGTCGTTATCAAGGTTGGTGAAGAGCCCCGAATCGTCGGCAAGGCCCTGCAACTTCTTGGACCAGCCAGACAACTTCTCGTAGTCCGGGCCACCAATGACCGCCTGAATGGGCGAGCCACCACCCCGAATACCAAAGGAGGTCATCGGCACCACATTGGTACGGATACCCGGAATTTTCTCGAGGCGCTTGGAAATGGTGGCGACGACCTCTTTCATCGGACGCCGCCCCGGGGTGCCGAAGTCTTCCAGAATGATGGAGATACGCGCGGTGTTCACCTCGCCGCTGCCCCCACCAAATCCACCGGGCAGGCGAGCGAGGTAGCGACGTATATCCCCATGGCGAGCTTGCTCATCCGCCAGCACTGCCTCAACTTGCTGCAGATAGCCATCGGTGTAGGCCAGGCTGGAGCCTTCCGGTGCCGTGATGCTGACCCAGGCGATACCACGGTCATCGGACGGCGCGAATTCCGTGGGTAGCGTGCGGTAGGCCACAACCGCCATGACAAGAATGGCAAGCGTGCTGCCCAACACGAGCAACGGCCGGCCTACCAGACGTTCCAGCAAGGCACCGTAGCCGCGGGACAAGCGGTGGAAGTAGTCATTCACCTTTGCCGCAACACGCCCGCCATGCGCAGAACTTTCCGGCATGCGGGAGGCCATCATTGGCGTGAGCGTTAGCGCCACCAAGGCCGAGAACAGAATAGCCGCGGCTACCGTAAAGCCGAACTCACGGAACATGCGGCCGACATTGCCGGGCAAGAAAGAAATAGGCAGAAACACGGCAGTGAGCGTGGCCGTGGTGGCCATGACCGCAAAGGCGATTTCGCGACTACCATCCAGCGCCGCCAACATCATGGGCTGCCCTAGTTCACGGCGGCGGAAGATGTTTTCCAGCACCACGATGGCATCGTCCACCACCAAACCGATGGCCAGCACGATGCCCAGCAGCGTGAGCACGTTGATGGAGAACCCGAGCGCGTACATCACCGTGAAGGCGGCGATGATGGACACGGGAATAGTAATGGCCGGAATGAGCGTTGCCCGCCATTGACCAAGGAACAGATAGATGACGAGTAACACGCCAATAAGCGCGAACACTACCGCGTAGCCCACTTCTCGTAGTGAGGCACCGATATACAAGCCACGGTCGATGTTGACATCCAGTCCCGTGCCCTTCGGCAAGTCGGCATTGATGGTGGCTATCTGCTGGCGAATACCGTTGGAAACATCGAGCGTGTTTGCGTTCGACTGCTGCTGTACGCCCATGGTGACGCCGGGAACTCCATTCGACCGCGAGACGCTCCGTTCGTTTTCCGCCGACAAACGGACGTCCGCCACTTCGCCCAAGCGCACCAAGTGGCCGTCAGCCCCACGGCCGATGACCAGCAGGCCGAAATCTTGCGCATTGTTGTAGCCGGTGTCTGCGCGCAGCGTGAATTCGCGCTGCAATCCTTCAAGACGGCCGGCAGGAGCCTGCACGTTCTCGCGCCGCAGGGCATTTTCGATATCCACGACGGTTAAACCGCGCGCCGCCAGCGCCACCCGGTCAATCCAGACGCGCATGGCGTAACGCCGCGCACCATTCAATTCCACCAGCGACACACCCGGCGCTGCCGACAATCGGTCCTTGATGTTGCGTTCGGCGAAATCGGTCAGCTCGAGCGTATTCATGCTCTCGCTTTCCAAGTTCAAGTACATCACCGGTTCGGCATTGGCTTCGCTCTTCGCGACTTCCGGCGGGTCTACCTCGGTGGGCAACTGGCTTACCACCCGCGAGATACGGTCGCGGATATCGTTCACTGCCTCCTCGACGTTACGGTCGAGGGAGAACTCGATGTTGATGCTCGAACGCTCATCGCGGCTGGTGGACTTCAGCTTGTCGATGCCCTCCACGCCAGCGATACGGTCCTCGATGACTTGCGTCACCTTGTTTTCCACCACCTGCGCGGAAGCGCCACGATAAGTGGCTTGCACGGAAACCACCGGCGGGTCGATGTCGGGGAGCTCGCGGACCGCGAGCCGCGACATGGACACCAACCCCACGATGACCAGCAAAGCGCTGAGCACCGTGGCGAACACGGGACGACGGATGGAAAGTTCCGAAAGGCGCATCGCTTGGGTTCCCTACGGCAGGCAGCGACTAACGCGCCGCCACCGGCGTTTCGCGAACCGGCGCCCCGGGGCGCAGCCGCAGCGTGCCTTCGGTGACGATCTTCTCGCCAGCCGTCAGGCCGGAGCCCACCACCACTTCGCCCGGCAGCCGGCCACGCAACGTGATGCGGCGTTTCTCGGCCTTGCCAGCCTTCACGACGTACACGTACAACTCCCCTTGCTCGGGTACCAGCGCTTGTTCGGGAATAATCAATGCCGCGGCGCTAGGCCCTGAAAGATGCAACGTCAGCAACATGCCAGGCTTCAACGCTTCATCCGCGTTGGCCAAGCGCGCCCGCGCAGTGAACGACCGCGTGACTGGATCGACACGCGAGTCCACGCTTTCCACTTTGGCGCGAAAGGTCCGGCCGGGCCAAGCGATACTGCCAGCCTCCACTGCCAAACCCGCATGCACCGCGCCCAATAGCGCCTCGGGCAGCGTGAAGTCCAGCCGCAGGCTGCTGGTATCGTCAAGCGTCGTGATGACCATGCCGGGCGTGACCAACGCACCAAGACTAACGCGCCGCAGGCCCGTACGCCCGGCGAACGGTGCGCGAATAATCGTATCTTCAAGGCGCGCTCGCGCCGATGCAACGCGTGCTTCGTTGGCCTTCAATGTGGCCTCTATCTGCTCCAACTGCGCCGCAGACAACACGCGTGCCGTGGCCAGTTCGCGGCTGCGGTGGTACTGACTGCGACTCTCGGTCTGAGCCGCTTCCGCGGCTGCCAAGTCCGCACGCACTTGGGCGCTATCCATTTCCACCAACACCGCACCACGAGCAACGCGCGCGCCTTCACGGAAATGAATGGCCGTGACGAGATTCGCCGTCTTGGGCGTCAAGTCGACGGCCTCCGCAGCACGGGCAGTGCCCAAGGCCTCGACCGAATCGCTGGTTTCGCGTGCCGCGACCGTGGCCGTGACGACCGCTACTGGCCCCTTGGAGCCACCACCGGACTTGTTGCCTTGGCCATCTTTACCACTGGCACCACCCTCACCACCGCTGCAAGCGGCAAGGGTCAATAGCAGCAGCACTGGCGCCAAGCGCCCACGGGCCAACATCAGAAGTAGAAGCGCATCAGCACTTCGGCGATGACCGCCGGCTTGCTGCTGCCTTCCACCTCGAGCGTGAACTGCTCCGTCAACTGCAGGCCGCCGGTCACTTCCTCGACGCCAACCACCGCGAAGCGACCGCGCACACGCGAACCCGACTTCACTGCATTGGTGAAGCGCAGCTTGTTGATGCCGTAGTTGATGACCTGACGCACGCCCGGAAACATGGGCTTGCCCTCTTCCACGATGCCGCGCAGCGCCGGGTAGAGCGACAGCGACAAGTACCCGTGGGCAATGGTTGCCTTCCAAGGGGATTCTGCCGCCGCGCGGACGGGGTCGGTGTGAATCCACTGGTGGTCCCCGGTGGCTTCGGCGAACGCCTGGATGCGGGCCTGATCCACCTCGAGCCAATCGCTGACGTGGGTTTCCTGGCCGGTCTGGGCCCGCAGGGTTTCAAGGGCGGCTTGCAAGGACATCAGGGTCTCCAATAGTGACCGCCAATGATAACGCTAGATGATGACCGCAGGTTGGCCCGTGAGGGCAAGGCGCTATTTTTTGCAATGCAATGTACTCGATCTTGATAAGCGACTTCGAAAGCGGTTTAGGAGCGACGTTAATAGTTATTTAACTTGTTGTTTTTATTTCATTTAGTAATGATTTTTACAGCCTCAAATATGGCCTCTTTGAAATTCTTGTTGCATTGCAAAATGATGGCGCTATCATGTAGCAGTCATGCCGCTCCTGCACCTGCAGTCGGCCGGCCCACCCCGCAGCCGTGAACGTCGGGGGCTTAGCCACCGAAGGAACCGCGCCATGAACTTTCAACCCGCCGACTTCCAGGGCTTCGTCGATGCCAGCAAGCGCGCCATGGCGCCGCTAGCCGAACTCAACGCCCTCACCGCCCGCACCCTGGAGCGCAGCGCGCGTTACCAGTATGGCCTCGCTGGTGACCTGCTCGAACTCGGCGTCGCCCAGCTCCAAGCCATCGCTGCCGCCAAGGACTTCGGCGCACTGCTGAGCCAGCAGGCTGCGCTGACCAATGCCTTCGTCGCGAAGAGCACTACGCGCTCTCAGGAAGCAGTGCAACTGGCCACCGCCGCACAAGGCGAATTCACCGCGTGGATGAGCGCCACCACCAGCGAACTGGGCCGCAAGGCCACCTGAACTACTTATATCCACGCCACGCGCCAACTGCACGCGGCGGACGTCCCCCCTCGGGGCGGTGTGCTTTCGGGCCACCGCCCTTCTTTTTGCGCCGCATTGACGCAGTGCAGGATGATGGGAGTATATTCGGCGCCATGAGCCAGGAACGCCTGATCAAGAAGTACGCCAACCGACGTCTTTACGACGCCTCGGTATCGCGCCATGTGACGCTCGACGACATTCGCGAGTTGATCATCAAGGGCGAGAAGATCCGCGTCGTGGAAGACAAATCCGGCGAGGACATCACGCGGCTCATTCTGCTGCAGGTTATTGCCGAACAGGAACAGTTCGGTCGCCCCATTCTCTCCACGCCTTTGCTGGAAAGCATCATCCGCTTTTACGGTAATGGCCTGCACGAGTTCATGGGCCGGTACCTGGAGCGCAGCGTGGAGGCCTTCACGCAGCAACAGCAATCGGTGCAGACGCAGTTGGCGCAACTGATGCAGCACACGCCCATGACTGCCATGGCCGAACTGGCCCGCCAGAATCTGGAAGCTTGGCAGAAGATGCAGTCGTCCGTGTTCGCGCCGGGGTTCAACGCTGGGTCTAACCCAAGCAGCGCAGCGCCACCGCCGCCGGAAACGCCGGCCAGCGCCGAGCCTGAGCCCGCTACCCCGCCGCCGCGAGCCGGGAGGCGTGCTCGTAAGTGAGCATGGCGCGCTTGCGGTCGAGCCCCCAGCGGTAACCGCCGAGCAGGGCGCCACGACGCAACACGTGGTGGCAGGGAATAACCCACGCCAAAGTATTGTCGCCCACCGCGCCGCCAATCGCGCGCGCCGCTGAAGGTCGACCAAGTTCTGCCGCCAGTGCGCCATAAGTTCTGGCACGCGGCTCGTTCAACAGAGCGCGCCATACCTGAATCTGGAACGCCGTCCCCCGAACTTCCAGGATGCACGGCTGCGGCCCTGCAGTACCCCACAAGCGCCCCACCAACGCAGCAGCCTCAACCGGCGCTTCCCGCCAGCGTGCTTGCGGCCACTTGCCCTGCGCCGTCTGCAGTTCCGCGTCGGCCGCACCCGCGTCATCGACGAAAGCTAGATGGGCCAACCCGCGCGCAGTGCCAGCAACAAAGACTTGGCCGAAAGGCGACGACGCCAAGCCGTGCCAAAGTTCCATACCAGCACCACCGGCCCGGTATTCGCCAGGCGTGGTGCCTTCGGCCACCACGAACAGGTCGTGTAGACGCCCAGACCCCGATAGGCCCGCCGCCCAGGCCGCGGCAATAACCGACGCACCGCGATCGAGCTCGAACCGCGCGGCTTCCAGCGTCAGTTGCTGCAGATAGCGCTTGGGTGTCAGGCCTGCCCAGCGGTGAAACAGCCGGTCGAAATGCGCCACGCTCAATCCCGCCACCGTCGACAACACTTCCAGCGAAGGCTGCTCGAGAAAGTGCTCGTCGAGGTAACGCAGCGCCGTGGCAATGCGTTGAAACTGCGGCGGTTCGAGGTTGGCTTCAAGGCTCATGGGTGCAGACTTTGCCGTGCCGCGCGACGTTTGGCGACCCGATTCTTGCGGCTCGCCGTGGTAGCGTAGCGCCGTTGACTTCATTAACGAGGGGGATGACGACCATGCCTTGGCTTAATCTGACGATTACGCTGGCCCTGTTGCAGGCGCTGGTGTTCGGTGTTCTCGTGGGGCGCGCGCGCGGCAAATATGGCGTGAAAGCGCCCGCCACTACCGGGCACGAGATGTTTGACCGCTACTACCGCGTTCAGATGAACACCATGGAACTGCTGTTGTTGCTGGTGCCGGCCGCCTATCTGGCGGAAGGTCTGCTCGGCGACTGCTACAGCGCTATTGCCGTCGCCGTGTATCTCGTCGGTCGTGTGCTGTATCTGCGCGGCTACGTGGCCGACCCCAGCAAGCGCGAGGTCGGCTTCGTGTTGTCCGTCGTGCCGGTGCTGGTGCTCATCATCGCCTCGCTGTGGCACAACGGCCGCTGGCTCCTCGCGGGCTGAAGCGGCTCATCAGGCGGTGGCTAAAGCCCACCGCCTGGTGCATAACGACCGAACCAATCGAGTATCACTTCCAGGCGCCGCACGCGCTGTGACGGCCGCCCGTCGCGGCTCAGCCCGTGCGAAGACTCGGGAAACACCGCCAACTGTGCCGGCTTCCCCTGCATTTTCAAGGCCGCATAGAACTGCAGGCCTTGGTCCAACGCCGTTCGGTAGTCATCGGTGCTGTGAATAACCAAGGCTGGCGTGTGAATACTGTCCACCTGCTGCAGCGGTGAACGCGCCAGGTAGTCCGCCGTTTCACGCCACGGCAAATCGCGGAACCAGTGCGTGCCGAAGTAATGATTCATGTCGGTGGTGCCCACGAAGCTGTGCCAATTGGTCACGGCACGCTCCACCAATGCGGCAGCGAAGCGATCGGTTTGGGTGATAGTCCAAGCAGTGAGCAAGCCACCGCCACTACCCCCGCCCACCAACAGGCGCTGCGGGTCGATATAGCCGCGGGCCAACATCAAGTCCACGCCAGCCATCAGGTCACGATAGTCATCGCCCGGGTAGCGATACTGGATGACATTAGCGAAGGCTTCACCATAACTGGTGCTGCCACGCGGATTGGTGATGAGCACCACATACCCGGCATTCGCCAACACCTGAAATTCATGGAAGAAAGTGGCGCCGTAGGCACTGTGGGGCCCACCATGGATGTACAGCAATAGTGGCCACTTCTTGGTGGCATCAAAGTTCGGCGGCTTTAGCACCCAGCCCTGAATTTGCTGACCATCAAATGAGGGATAGCGCACTTGCTCGTAGGGCACGAAACGGCTAGCAGCACCAAAACTCTCTTGCGTCGTTGCCTGCCATGCCCGCAGCGGTTCGGCAGCACCCCACTGCCCGCGAGACGCTACATACAACTCCGCAGGGACCGCCGACGTGGCATAGACCGCGGCCAACTCACCACGCACCGAGACGCTGAACTCGCGAATGTCGCCCGCTGCGAAACCGCTCAGGCGCTGTTGACGCCCATCAAGGCCGACCACAAACAGCGGCGAATTGCCTTCGTCTGCTGCCGCAAAACGCAGGCAGCGAGAATCCGCGCACCATTGCAAGCGGGTACCGCCGCTGCGCGGTGCGCCACTGTCGGTACCGACCGCCTCGCCAACAGACCGGTCGAAGCCAGGGGTGAGAGCCACCGGCTGCAGTTTCCCTTCACTCGTCAGCGCGTCCAGTCGCGCCACGTACAGGTGCGTCACACGATGGCTCGCGGGCGGCGTGGTTTCATCGAAGCCCGTCCAAGCCACCCAGCGCCCATCAGGAGAGACGAGCGGTCCCGCGTCAGGCCCTAAGCGCTCCGTGAGTGCCTGCGGCGCAGCGCTGCCATCGACGGGCACGCGATAGAGTTCCGTGTCGGGCCAATCACGTTCATCGGCCTTGCGCGCGCCGCTGAATAGCAACCACTGGCCATCGCCGGACCAAGCGGGCTCACCATCCTCGTAAGGCCCCTCCGTCACCCGACGCGCCGTTGCCTTGGGAGCATCCGTCACCGCCACAACCCACAAATGGGCCCGTTTCAGCGTGGCCCAACCGGGAGTGCCATCGTTCCGGGTTCGCAGTCGATCCGTAACGTAGGGAGCCGGTGCGCGCTTGTCGCCTGGCACTGGCTCGGGCGGCAAGGCCGCGGCTTCAGCAGGTGTCGGCGTGCGCGAAACCAGAGCAATATGTGTGGAATCTGGTGACCACGCGTAAGCCCCGACGCCATCGGCGAGGTCCGTCAGTTGCAGCGGTTCGCCGCCGGCTTGCATGTCGAGCAACCACACTTGCCGCTTGCCACCGCGCGCCGACACGAACGCCAACCAATGGCCATCCGGCGACCAGCGTGGCGTGGTGTCTGCTGCGGCGTCACTGGTCAGTGCGCGCCAAGTGCCCTCTGCCCGTACCCAAAGGTCGGTGGAGTAATCGTCGCGCGCCGTGTCCACTGTGGTGTGAACCACCACAAGACGCTGTCCATCCGGTGACCATTGCGGGTCGTTGTTCCACTGCGCTGCCAGCAGCGACGCAGCAGGCAAAGACGACGTCGGGCGCTCTAATGGTGCGGTCACCGGCTCAGCGGCCAAGGCAGGGGTGCCGCCGGCAACGAAACAGAGCAGAGTCAGGACGAGAGATCGGGTCATACGGCACTCCACGCAGCCGGTGTGTTTTTGTGATGCTAGCACTGGCCGAAAATTGACCCCACCCCCGGCAAGCCCTATGCTGTGCTGGTGTTGAGGTGACCTGCCCGCGCAAGTGGGAAGGTTAATCGGGAAGCCGGTGTGAATCCGGCGCTGCCCCCGCAACGGTAATCGAGTGAACCCGGTCCGCGACCGTACACGGCTTCAGGCGCCAGCCTGGCCAGTGCGGCCGCAGCCACTGCAGCTTTCGAGCTGTGGGAAGGCGACCGGTGGGCACGCAAGCTTCGCTTGCACCCCCTCGAAAGTCCGGAGACCGGCCTTAAACACATGGCATCCGTCGCGCGGTGGGCGAACACGGGTGGCCGGTGGCTTTTTTGTGGGCGTGCGTCTCGCGCGCCCGCAGACAGCAGGTCACCGTCCGCCTGCCCTCCTCATCGCGCTCCGGGTTTTTAACCCATGCCCTGCGGGCGAGCAGGGCATCGCGTAGAGAAAAAAATGTCCCGTCACTCGTTGTCTCTTGCCGTTGGCGCTGTTTTCGGCGTCGTTCTTCCGTCCTTGTCGTTGGCCGCCACTGCGCCTGCCACTTCCACAGACGAACTCTTCATCACCGCCACCCGCACCCCGGAAAAACTCGTCGATGTCGACGCCAGCATCGCCGTACTCACGCGCGAAGAACTGGCCCGCGCCACCGGCGCCGAACTTTCGGACTTGCTGCGCTTCCACACCGGCTTGGAATTCAGCCGCAGCGGCGGCGTTGGCCAGAACACCTCCATGTTCATTCGCGGCGCCGACAGCAACCATTCGCTGGTATTGGTCGATGGCGTGCGCTTCAACCCCGGCACCATCGGCGGTGCTTCGTTGCAGAACCTGCCCACCGCCCTGCTGGAGCGCGTCGAGGTAGTGAAGGGCCCGCTGTCGACGCTTTACGGCAGCGACGCCATCGGTGGTGTGGTGCAGGTCTTCACCCGTCGCCCGGAACACAACCTGCTCGAAGTAGGCTTCGGCGCCGGCCGTTGGGGTACGCGCGAAGCAAACGTCCAAGGCGCGCTGGCGGGTGAAACGATGTCCGCTTCGTTCGGCGCCTCTTGGCTGCAAGCCGATGGCTTCCCCACCCAGAGTGCCTCCACGCTCGCCCGTGGTTACGACAACCGCTCTTACACCATCGCCTTGCGCGGCGACGTCGGCCGTGCCGAAGTAATGCTGCAGGGCTGGCGTGCCAGCGGTACCGCCCAGTACGCCGACTTCTTCCTGTCCCCTGTGGACCAGGACTACGTCAACGACGTGGCCGCACTGAGCGTACGCCTGCCAGTGAATGACCAGTGGAATACGACGCTGCGTATTTCCCACATGCAGGACGACCTGCGCCAGAACCAGAAGCCTGACTATCTGGTGAACTTCGATAGCGCGCTTACGCGCCGTAACACGGTCGACTGGCAAAACGACGTGACTCTCGGCGGCCATCAGTTGACGGCCGGCGCCTTGCTACAGCGCGAAACCACCCGTGCGGCCTCGTTCGACAGCCTCTTCGACGTGGCCACGAACAGCAACAGCTTTTACGTGCAAGACCAATTCGCAGTGGACGCGAGCGCCAAGCACAAGGTATTGCTGGGTCTTGGTTACACCGACCACAGCAGCGCGGGCAACCAAGCCACTTGGAATGCGGAATACGGCTGGCAGCCGCTGGAAGCCCTGCGCTTCAGCGTTAGCGCCGGTACGGCTTTCCGCGCCCCCGACAGCACCGACCGTTTCGGCTTCGGTGGCAACCCCGCGTTGGCGCCGGAAAAGGCACGCAGCGTCGAAATCGCCGCCGCGTGGCAGCCAGCGCTAGGGCATCAGGTACGCGTGGCGGGTTTCCGCAATCGCATCTCGGACCTCATCCAGTACGTGGTGACAGACTTCACCACGTTCGACGGCCAGAACCGCAATGTGGAGCAGGCGCGGATCCAAGGCGTGGAAGTGGCGTACCAGTGGCGTGGCGAAACTTGGAGTGCGCACCTAGAGGGCACGCGCTCTAGCCCACGCGATGTCAGCAACGACACTTGGTTGCTGCGTCGCGCTCGCAACTCGGCCACCGCCGGCGTTGAGCGCCATTTCGGCGACAACGGGCGGCACTCAATCAGCTTGGACATACTCCGTTCAGGGGCAAGGACAGACTTCGGTGACGTGCGCCTTGCACCGTATACCGTCGCGACGCTCTCCGCGAACGTGGAACTGCTGCCGCGCTGGACAGCGCAGTTGCGGCTTGAGAACCTGACCGACGAACGCTACGAACTGGCGCAGGGCTACAACACTCCACGCCGCGCGTTGTTCGCCGGCACCCACTACTCGTTCCGCTAAAGGCAACACCATGGGCGCTCGGCTTTCCCGCATTTACACCCGCACCGGCGATGACGGCACCACCGGCCTCGGCGACGGCAGCCGTGTCCGCAAAGACGCGCTGCGGGTAGAAGCCTATGGCACGGTCGACGAGGCGAACAGCCATCTGGGCGTCGTGCTCGCGGTGCCGGCGGTACCGGAAGCCGTGCGTACCTGCTTGCTCCAAGTCCAGCACGACCTCTTCAATCTCGGCGGCGAGCTCTGCATCCCCGGTTACCGGATGGTGCAAGCCACCGCAGTAGAGCGCCTCGAACGCGAACTGGACGCGTTCAATGAACCTCTGCCGGTGTTGAAGGAGTTCATCCTGCCAGGGGGCGGTCCTGCCGCCGCCGCCTGCCATGTGGCGCGTACGGTGGTCCGCAGGGCCGAACGGCGGGTATTGAGCCTGGCGGCGGAAGAAAACGTCGCCGAAGAGGTCTTGCAGTACCTCAACCGCCTGTCCGACCTGCTATTTGTCATCGCCCGGGTGCTGGCGCGAGCCGAATCGGGCAGTGAGGTGCTCTGGCAGCGCTAGATTCAGGTTGGCGGGCAGCCAACCACTCCCTACAATGGGGTCAGGAAGGTCCACCCGTGCGGTGGTCTGAACCTGCTTGATTTCGCGGGCCCGTGCCCCGAAGTCTGGTAGGTCTTGCAATCCATAGTCAGGGGGCTCTTCGATGCTGCAGCTCAATGTGAACGGTCAGTCGGTCGACACCGACGCCACGCCCGATACGCCGCTCCTGTGGGTACTGCGCGATCACCTTGGCATGACCGGCACCAAGTTCGGCTGCGGCGCGGCCCTGTGCGGCGCGTGCACCGTCCACCTCGATGGCGAACCGGTTCGTTCTTGCCAGTTGCCGCTAGAAGCCGTGGCAGGCCGCAAGGTCACTACCATTGAAGGCGTCTCCGCGGACCGTTCGCACCCCGTGCAGCAGGCTTGGATGGAACTCGACGTCCCGCAATGTGGCTACTGCCAGTCGGGTCAGATCATGTCCGCTACCGCACTGCTCGCGCGCAACCCCTCTCCCACCGATGCTGACATCGACGTCGCCATGTCCGGCAACCTCTGCCGCTGCGGTACGTATCCGCGCATCCGCAGCGCCATCCACCGCGCCGCTGAACTCATGAAGTCGGGCCAGTAAGGAGCACGTCCATGAAGCAGCCCCTCTCCCTCAGCCGTCGTGAACTGCTGAAGGCCTCTGCTCTGGTGGGTGGTGGCCTCATGCTCGGTCTGGCCCTGCCCCGGCGTGCCACTGCCGCTGCGCTGGGGAACGCGGGCGGACAGCCAGTCGCTTGGCTGCGCATCGCGCCGGACAACACCATCACTGTGTTGGTGGACCGCTCCGAGATGGGACAGGGCGTGTATACGTCCATGACCCAATTGCTGGCGGAAGAACTCGAAGTCGAGCCCACTGCCGTCTGCGTTACCGCCGCACCGGTGGGCGACCCGTACATCAACGCGCTATTGGGCGGCCAGCTCACCGGCGGCAGCACCAGCGTCCGCGATGGTTGGGAAAAGCTCCGCCGTGCCGGTGCGCAGGCGCGCACCATGCTCGTACAAGCCGCCGCCGACCATTGGTCCCTGCCGGCATCCTCGCTGTACGCCAGCGGCGGCGCCGTTTACGACGGTCGTGGCCATCGCCTCACCTACGGCGAACTCGCCGAATCGGCCGCCAAGCTGCCAGTGCCAAAGGAGGTGGCGCTGAAGCCTGCCAGCGCCTTCAAGGTCGTTGGCAAGCCGCACAAGCGGCTCGACACCGGCATCAAAGTCGACGGCACAGCCATCTACGGCATCGACGTGAAGCTGCCCGGCATGCTCCACGCCAGCATCGAACAGCCGCCCACCGTTGGCGGCAAACTGGTCTCGTTCGACGCCAGCGCTGCCGAAAAGCTGCCGGGCGTCCACAAGGTGCTAGCTACCAGCAGCGGGGTCGCGGTCATCGCCGACCACTACTGGCAAGCACGCAAAGCTCGTGCCGCCCTCAAGGTCACTTGGGATGCCGGTGGGAACGCCAAGCTGGACTCGGCCAAGGTGAGTGCCACTTTGAAGGCAGCAGCTACCGCGGCTGGCCGCACCGCCCGCAAGGATGGCGATGCCACAGCGGCGCTCGCCAAGGCCACCAAGGTCCTGCGCGCCACCTATCATCTCCCGCTGTTGGCCCATGCCACGCTGGAACCGCAGAACTGTACGGCGGACGTCAAGGCGAACCGCTGCGACCTCCACGCTCCCACGCAGAACCAAATCTTTGCGCAGTTGGTGGCCGCCAAGGCCGCCGGCCTCGAGCCCGCTCAGGTGGAAGTTCACACCACCTACCTCGGTGGTGGCTTCGGTCGGCGCCTCGAAGTGGACTTCATCGCCGCTTCGGTCGAATGCTCCAAGGCCATCGGTCGTCCCGTGAAGGTCATCTGGACCCGCGAAGACGACATGACCCACGACACCTACCGGCCCGCCTTCCACGACGAAATCGCGGGCGGTTTGGATAAGGAAGGTCAACTCGTCGCCTTCCACATGCACATCACGGCACCCTCCGTCACTGCACGCATGTTCCCGAGCATCCTCGAGCAGACGGTGGACCCGTTCGCTATCGAGGCCGCGGCGAATTACGCCTACGACGTCCCGAACGTGCATGTCGACTACTTGCAACAGGAAGTCGGGGTCGACGTCGGCTACAACCGGTCCGTCAGCCACGCTCCGAATTGCTTCGTAGTTGAAAGCTTCATGGACGAACTGGCCCATGCGGCCGGCAAAGA
>CALQLF020000012.1 GCA_943331345.2 Candidatus Planktophila lacus
CTGAAGCAGGCCGGGCCGAAGGGCGTGGACCTGGTGGCCGTGGGCTTGAAGAACGGCACGGTGGTGACCATCGACCCCGACCATCCGGCGCAGGAAGTATGGCGGCGCAAGTTGGGCCGCGGCAGCATCCAGGGCGGCGTGCAGTTCGGCATGGCTTACGACGGCAAGCGCCTCTATGTGCCTATTTCCGACATGTCGAATTCGCCGGACGGCAAGACGTACGACGGGCCCATTCAGCCGGGCTTGAACGCGTTGATGCCTGCCACGGGCGAGATTGCCTGGCGTACCCCGGCGGATGACATCTGCCATGGCCGCCCTCTGTGCGACAGCGGCATTCTGGCTTCCATTGCGGCCATCGACGGTGTGGTGTTCGGCGGCCACATGGACGGCCGGCTGCGTGGCTACGACGCGGCCACCGGCAAGGTGGTGTGGGAGCAGGACACCACGGCAGAAGTGACCGGTGTGAACGGCGTGAAGGGCAGTGGCGGTTCCATGGGCGGCGGTGGCCCCGTGGTCTACAACGGCATGGTCTACGTGAACTCCGGCTACGGTCTGTACTTCCACCTGCCGGGTAACGTACTGCTGGCCTACTCGGTAGACGGCAAGTAGCGCAGTGGATGGCGGCCCGCTCCTTGTAGGAGCGGGCTTGCCCGCGACCGCTCAGGAGGTGCCATGAACGCTTCATTCAATCCGGAATTCGATCCCACCGGCATTGAAGGCGGCGTGGACACCAACCGCCTGCCCTGGCTGGCGGTGCCGCAGGCCCCTGGCCTGCTGCTGAAGCCGCTGCGCGCCAGCCGCGAGTCAGGCATGTTCTCCTTCATCGCGCGCCTGCCGCGCGGCACCGCGCTTGCCGGCCTGGTGCACCTGGGCGCGATGGACCTGATGGTGCTCTCCGGCGCGCTCACCTATCCCGAGGGCCCGATGCAGGGCCGCCTGGGCCCCGGCACCTGGGGCTATGTGCCGGCGAATGCGCGCATCGCGCGCCTGATGGCGGAGGAGGACACGGAGTTCCTCGCCAACTGCTATGGCCCGCTCGCGTTCCTGGCAGACGACGGCCACCGCGTGCAGCACGTGCTCACCGCGCTCGACGTCGCGGCGGCCGCGCAGGCGGCCGGCATCACGCTGGTGCCCAACACGCTCGCCGAGTGCATGCAACCGCGGCCTGCGGCGTATCGCGGCGCGGCGGAGCCGCTCGCCATCGCCAACACCCAGTCGAAGGCGCTGGTGGTGCAGGCCGAAGGGCTGACGAAGGATGTGGGCCGCCGGGTGCACCCGCACTTCATCGACACGCGCGCCGTGCCGTGGATCGTCAACCCGGGCCTGCCCGACATCGCGCTCAAGATCCTGCGCGTGAGCGAGGAGACGGGCACCACTTCGCTCATTGTCCGCCACAACGGCGTGGCCGGGCCGCACTACCACCTGGGCGCGGCGGACTTCCTGATCCTCAGCGGCCGCATCGGCTACCGTGCGGGCCCGCCCGAGGGTTACGGCCCCGGCGTGTGGTTCTTCGAGCCGGCCGGTGCGCGGCATGACGCCACGCAGCGCATCGGTGCCGACGACCTCATCTACACGGCCAACGTCTACGGCCCCATCCAGTTCGACACCGGCCGCGGCACGCCCGTGGCGGCCGTGCTGTCATGGATCCAGTACAAGGAACTCGCGCTGGCTGCCGGCGTGGACCTGGTGCACAACACCTTTGCCGGCGATGCCTCCCTGCTCGCTTGGGCCCCGCTCGGCCAGGCCTGACCGCCGCGCCTATACTCCCGCATCAATCTGTCCCCCGGAGGGGAACCATGTCGCGTCACACCTTCCTCCGCCGCGCCCGCGTGGCCGCTGCCACCCTGTTGTTGGCTTTCGCCGGCGCCGCCTCGGCTGCTGGGCAGGTCACCGTCATCACCGCCGCGCGCATGGTCGACGTGCTCACCGGGAAGGTGGTGGAGTACCCGGCGGTGTTCGTCGAGGACGGACGCATCACGCAGGTGGCGGACTCGCGCGTCATCCGCTGGGGCGCCAACGTCAAGCATATCGACCTCGGCGCGCGCACGCTGCTGCCCGGCCTGATCGACATGCACGTGCACCTGACCTCGCTCGCCGAGATCGGCGGCTACCAGACCTTCAAGCACACGGACAGCTTCTGGTCCGCGGTCGGCGTGGCCAACGCCGCCAAGACGCTCAACGCCGGCTTCACCACCGTGCGCAACGTCGGTGCCGCGGACTTCCAGGACGTGGGCCTGAAGGAAGCCGTTGACGGCGGCTGGATCCCCGGCCCGCGCATCGTGCCGGCCACCTGGGCGATCGGCGCCACCGGCGGCCACTGTGACGACAACAGCCTGCCGCCCTCGTACGACAAGAAGGGCCCGTCCACGGTCGACAGCCCCGCCGAGGCGCGCGCCCGCGTGCGCTGGCTGCACAAGTACGGCGCCGAGGTCATCAAGATCTGCGCCACCGGCGGCGTGTTCTCGCTCGGCGACTCCGTCGGCGGCCAGCAGCTGACGCTGGAGGAGATGAAGGCGATCGCCGATGAGGCGCACATGCTCCACATCAAGGTCGCGGCGCACGCGCACGGTGACGAAGGCATCCGCACGGCCATCCTCGCCGGCATCGACACCATCGAGCACTGCAGCCTCGCCTCCGACGAGACGATCAAGCTCGCCGCGCAGCGCGGCACCTGGTTCTCGATGGACATCTACAACGACGACTACATCCTGGCCACCGGCACGGCCAACGGCACCGAGCAGGAGAGCCTGGACAAGGAAAAGATGATCGGCCTGAAGCAGCGCCAGACCTTCCAGCGCGCGGTGAAGGCCGGCGTGCCGATGGTGTTTGGCTCCGACGCCGGCGTCTATCCGCACGGCGACAACGGCCGCCAGTTCGCCAAGATGACGGAGTGGGGCATGACGCCGCTGCAGGCCATCCAGGCCGCCACCGCCAACGCCGCCAAGGCGCTCGGCCGCGAGGGCGACGTCGGCGCGATTGCCGTGGGCCGCTATGCGGACCTCATCGCTGTCGATGGCGACCCGCTCGCCAACATCCGCGAGCTCGAGTCCGTGGACGCCGTGATCAAGGGCGGCGTGCAGGTCAAGTAGGGATCGGTCTGCCCGCTCCTTGTGGGAGCGGGCCCATCTGTGTAGGAGCGGGCTTGCCCGCGACCCGTGCCCTGTGGGAGCGAGCTTGCTCGCGATCCTCACGAAACCGGCCAAACAACCGGCCATTCGTCACGCGCGATCACGCTCAACTCGCTGATTCTAAAAGCACTTCTTGTGCCCTGAAACCGGCCATTTAACCGGCCATCCCGCCTAATGCGAGCGACTCCGATGGCCGTATCCACCCCGCGTCAGAGCCGGTCGTAAGCGGCGTCCTGATCGTTGTCCCAGACGGCCTGCAGTGACGGCTCGTTGACCTTCGCGGCGGCCAGCACCAGACGGCCGTCGCTTTCGCGACTCTGCAGGAAGTCCACGAAGTCTTCGACCTCCGCGCGTCGCTCAGGCGGCAGCGCGTTGAACTTCTCGATCAAGCGTTCGGATTGGGAGTGCATGGGCGGCTCCTATCGCTGCGGTCTAGTGCCAAGAAATCCGAGGTCAATGTCCGCTATACAGCTAGGCGCAGTTCCGGCTTCAGCCCGGCACGGGCTGCCAACGTGAGCAGCATGTCGAGGCTGAAGTCCTGCCAGCGGCCCTTCGTCAGCCGTGAGACGCGAGGCTGCGTGATCTTCAGCCGCTTGGCGGCCTCGGCCTGGGTCCAACCCTGCGCCTTCAGGTGCTGTTCCACGCGGATCATCACTTCGGCGCGCAGCGCCATGATTTCCGCCTCGGCCGGATCGAAGCCAAGGTCCAGGAATACGTTGCCGCTGCCCTTGATGCGGCGGGTGTCGGAGACGCGGGGATCGGCTTTCTTCTTCACGGCTTGCCTCCAATCATCTTGTAGCGAACTTTGGCCAAGTCGATGTCAGTCTTTGCTGTCTGCTGTGTCTTCTTCTGAAAGGCATGCAGGACATACACCGCCGCCTCGAATTTGGCCACGTAGATGGCTCGCCAGGCGCCCGAGGCGTCGCGGACGCGGATCTCATACGCGCCAGCGCCGACGGCTGGTATCGGCTTGAAGTCAGTCGGCGTTCCACCGAACTGCACGCGCATCAACTCAAGGCCGATGTTGTGCCGGACCCCGGCCGGCATGGCCGCCAGTTCGTCCCGACTGGAGCCGAGGAACTCCAGCGGCTTCATGGCGAAGGATATGCCAGTAGTTGAATATATGCAAATATTGACATCGGCACTCCCTCCCTTGCTGAACCGGTCACGTTTTGTGACCGGTGACGGCCAGCACAATGAGCCATCGGTGCGGCGAAAGAAGGCCCCCGAGGCATTACTTGAGGAAGAGCCCCGAAAGGCCACGGTGGTCGCAGGTGTCCGCGTCTACGCTGTAGGGCAGCAGAACTTCTCGCTGGGGTTTCCATGGGGGCTCCCGGGGGATATCTTGAAGGCCGAAGATGCCGGCCCGCTCCCCGCATGAGCGATCGGTCCCTCCCACAAGCCGAACAAGGAACGCCCATGAGCAGACTCAGCAAGATCGAGGCCAAGGACTGGGACGCCGAGCTGCAGGCCATGACGCAGCCGGACACGGCCACGGCGCTGGAGCAGGGCCTGATGCGCTTCTTTGCGCACGTGCCGCCGCTGGCGAAGGGCCTGGTCGGCTTTGCCGGTGCGTTGAAGATGCACCGCGCGCTGCCGGACCGCCTGGTGGAGCTGGTGCGCCTGCGCGTCGCCTTCCACAACCAGTGCCGCAGCTGCATGGCTATCCGCTACAAGGACGGCGTCAAGGCCGGTGTCACCGAGGACCTGGTCTGCTCACTCGAGAAGCCGATGGAGGCGGACAACCTGACGCCGGCGGAGAAGTCGGCGCTGGCGTATGCGGACCTGTTCGCCACGGACCACCTGGCCATCGGTGACGCGCACTACGCTGACCTGAAGCGGCACTTCACCGAGGCGGAGGTGATGGAGCTCGGGATGACGGTGGCGTTCTTCGTCGGCTTCGGCCGGCTGGCGGCCACGCTGAGCATGCTCGAGGAGCTGCCGGAGCGCTTCCAGGACAAGAGCATCCCGCGGCTGTCGCCGTGGGGCGAGGCGGCGATCCAGGTGCGCTGAGGTCGGTCGCGGGCGGCCCCGGGTCCACTAGTGGCGCAGGTCGCAGCAGCCAAAGGACTCGCCCGTGGCACCAGGGCGTGCCCTGCTCACCAAGGCACGTGTTCTCTCACGTCGCCAAGTCCAGCGGACTACCTGCTTGAAGCCATGGCAATCTGCTTCAGCACGAACCGCTGTACCTTCCCGCTCGGTGTTCTGGGCAGGGCATCGATGAAGTGCACCATTCGTGGATATGCGTGGGCGGCGTAGCGACTTTTAACCCAGTCCTGCAGATCCTTCGCCAACGCAGGCGTCGCGTTGAAACCAGAATGTAGAACGACCGAGGTCTGCAACGCCTCGCCGCGAATTTCATCGGGAATTGCATAAACCGCGCAGTCGGCAACAGCCGGATGGGCGAGCAATACCGCCTCCACTTCCTGTGGACTGATGCGATAGCCCGCCATGATGATGAGGTCATCCTCGCGCGACGCAAAGAAACAGTAGCCGTCCGCGTCCATATGGGCGAGATCGCCGGTCAAATACCAGCGCCCATCCTGACTGAACTTCTCCGCGGTTCGGACCTCGTCGCCTGCATATCCGTTGAACCAAGCAAAGGGACTACTGGCGATCTGAACGGCGACCCGGCCACGCGTGCCAACGGGCGCTGGCACATCCGAATTCTGCTCGAGTACAGCCACCGACCACCCGGGAGCTGCCCGTCCCATCGAGCCGGCCCGCAGCTCCGAGGCAACGGCGGGATCATGATGGTTGTTGATCAACATCCCAGTTTCGGTCTGGCCATAGTGGTCATGAACTGGGACGCCCAGCGCTGTCACCGCCCAGTGGTTGATGTCGGCGTTCAAGGGTTCGCCTGCACTCGACGCCGCTCGCAATCGCAGCGATTCTCGCGGCGGCGGCACAGATTTTCGCAGCGCGCGGTAGACGGTGGGCGCGGCGGCAAAGACCGTAACGCGCCCTTCGGTCAGTGTGCGCCAGGTCGATTCCGGCGTGAAGCCTCCCGATAGCAGGATGCCGCGAACCCCGGTACTCAAGGCGGCGATGATGCCGAAGTACAACCCGTACGCCCAGCCCGGATCAGCCGCACACCAGAACACGTCGCCTGCACGCAGTCCGTGGCCGAACTCCGCATATGCCTGGAACCCTGCAATGGCACGCACGGGAACGATGACCCCCTTGGGCCGTCCCGTCGTTCCCGATGTGTAGATCTGGATGCAGGGCGCCTCGCCGCCTCGCGGCGCAGCAGCCAAACCGGGCTGCGCGGCGGCTAGCAGAGTTGCATACGCAGGGGCGCCGGCATCGGCGGCTCCCGTGGTGATCACTCGCACACTATTCGCCGACTCGGCGACGCACGCGGCTTCAAGTTTGTCGCGGTACACTGGATCACAGATCACCGCCTTCGACTTGCTGCCCTCCAGCCGGAGTGCGATTGCGGCCGGCGCGAATGCGGTGAACAGCGGCACGTGAACGGCGCCGAGACGCCAAATGGCCAGCAGCGTGACGACGTACATGCGACTCTTGCCCATCAGTGTCGCGACGCGGTCGCCTGTGCCGACTCCCAGCGTAGCTAGCGCCGCTGCAAAGCGCTCGGACTCTTCCCGTAGTTGCGCATACGTCAAGTCGATGACACTGCCATCCTCGCTGACGATGCTGTATGCGACCGAGCCGGGTTCGTGTCGATCGCACAAGAGGTGCGCAAGGCAGGCGTTCGGATCGCTATAGAGTGAAACGAGCGCCTGTACGCGCTCCGAGATTCGACTGGCGGCGTCGTCGATCATGAATGTTGACCACCGTAGGAAGACGCGGCGAGATTGAGCCTGGTCAGACAGCTCAAGCGGTGATGACAGGCTCTGGCAGCCACGCCAGTGGCCTATCCCAGCCGGCCGGCAGGGACTGCTTGAACGCCGTGCGCAACTTCAGCCGCTCATAGTAGGCCCGGACGCCAGGGAGCTTGTCGAGATCAGCAAAGCGCGAGGCCAAGTGGATGCTATAGCCGACGGAGATGTCTGCGGCGCTGAACCCGCTTGCCAGGAGATGGTCTTGGTTGCGGACCTGTGTGTCGATGAGCGCAAGCGCCTTTGCCAAGCGCGCACTCTCCAGTTTGATCACCGCCGAAGAGCGCTCCTCCGGCTGAATGAACAGGCGCTGCTGGACCAGAGCAGCTGCATGCGTTGCGATGGTTTCGCTGTAGTGCACCCACTGCAGCCACTCAAAGCGTTCGACGTCCAATCTCAACCGTCCGAGGCACTTGTGCGGGAAGCGCTCACACAAGTACTGCGTGATGGCGCCGGACTCAAACAGCCGAAAACCCTCGTCTACCAGACAGGGAACCCGTCCAAGCGGGTGTACCTCCAGATAGTTCGGCGAACGTGTATAGCAAAGATCAAAAGGCATCTCGACAAGCTCGAACGGTACGTCGAGCTCGTGCAACAGCCAGAGCGAACGCATGGAGCGCGTTTCCGGGCAGTGATACAGCGTCAGCACAAATCAACTGGCCGGGCATTCGCAATGCGGGAGCTACTGTCCGGCATACCACTGGTATCCATACTGCTGGAAGAGACCGCCCCGGCCTCCGCCGACATTCGCAAGGCTATCGACCGCTTCGATTCGCCACAGGTGCTTCAGATTCTTGTAGCCGATCTGCAATTCAACACGAAGGCGCAAGGGTGCTCCGTGCCTCACTGGCAATGTTTCGCCGTTGAATCCATGCGCGAGCAAGGTCTGCGGGTGGAATGCGTCAAACAGATCGATGCTGTCAAAGACGTTTACTCCCCCGATGGTGTCGAGTGCGTGAAAAACGATGTACTTCGCACGGGCAAGGATACCTACATGGCCGAGCAACCAGCCCAGTGGTACTCCCGTCCATTCCCCGATGGCGCTCCACCCCTCGTCGCAGCAGTGCATCGTGATCTGTGATCGCGACGGCATCGCACGTAGCTCGTTGAGCGAGAACTTCGATGGATTTGCAACGAGTCCACCCACCTCGAGTTGCCAGTCCCGGAATTGCCGTGCAGCGAGCCGCTCGTAGGCCGGGTTGGCGTCAACGTAGCTTGCACCTATCCCGCCATTGGTTGGGTGATTTGCGGAGAGCTGGTCGCGGCGGTACTCGGGCGCGAGCGTTCCGCGCCGCATCAAGCTTCGCTGCACCACCTGGCCGAGCCGGTCCCCAACGTCGAGTAGCGGCTGGTAGCCGCTTTCAGTGCTCAAGGTTGGCCAATTCTTGGCCAGAACAATTCCAGCTGCTGATGCGCCTGCCCCAAGAAGCAGCGCCCGCCGCATCAATGCAATCTTGCCTGGATGACCCGTCGGGCGGGTGGTTTGAGCTACCGACTCTATGTCACTTGGCTCAGTCTCATTCATGATTTGGCTTCTCGGGTAGGTGAAAATAGCCAGTGATCATTGACCGCATCTCGTTGACTATGCCGGCGACAAATGCCTGAAACACATGGACGAGCAGGAACAAGAGCAGGAGCGCGGCGGCTACGAAGTGGATGGTGCGTGCGCTCTGGCGGCCTCCGAAGATATCCAGGAGCCACGGAAACAATGCAAGAGCGCTATTGGACATCACCATGCCGCTCAAGATCTGCGTGGGTAGCAGGACGGCTACGACCAGCAGGTAGCTGAGCTTTTGCAGAAGATTGTACGTACCTAGCGCATGTGCCGCGGGAACCCGGAAGCGCAGGTGGTCAGCGAGGTCGCGAAGTACGGCCCTCGGCCTCAGTTCCGAGCGCGAAGGCAGCAACAAGCGTCGGAATCTTCCAGTGAAAAGCCCATAGGCTGCGTATGCGGCGAAATTGGCGACGAATATCCAGAAAACGAGAAAGTGCCAACCGCGCCCGCGACCCAATGACATTGTTCCGGAGGGTAGCGTCATCCAGCCCGGAAAAGCGTAGTTGATGCGTCCGAACGAAGGTACATCCGTCGGCGCGCCTAACACCCCGGTCGTGGGTATCCGAAGGCTACCGATCTGAATCCAACTGTCATGGCCGCCGCTGGCGGCATCCCCGGCAATCTCGAAGACCGCCGGCATGCCGACATACCCGGTAGCGCCCCAGTAAAGTCGCGGGTGCACATTGAATATCTGCAAGCCGCTCATCAGCAGCATCACGAAGCAGGCGGCGTTGATCCAATGGAACAGCCTGACGGGCAGGGTGTGTCGGTACACTCGGGAAATAGTAGTGGTGGACATGGGCATTCTTGCCTCGCAACCCGGTGTTCGATAGCCGAAAACGGAAGGGTGACCCTTCCTATGGGTGCTCCCCGCTGCCTCCGGATGCTTGAAGGCTAGGTGAAATCGCCAGCTGAGTATAGCAAAACCACAGAGAACGTAAATTAGACTAAGTAGACAAATTGCTGGTATGGTTGGGGCCGCGATCGCGCACAACGTGCCGCCCATGCGCGGCGGGGATTTTCGAGCGGCGAAGCGGAGTGAAGGATGGAACGCTACAGCAAGTTTTATATCGACGGTCGCTGGGTGGGCCCGCATGTACCGTCCTTCATGAATGTGGTCAATCCAGCAACTGAGCTCCCGTTCGAGCAGATCTCGCTGGGCTCTGCGGACGACGTGGATCTTGCCGTCGACGCAGCCAGGAGAGCCTTTCCGCGCTATTCAGAGACTTCAGTCGACGAACGGATAAAACTGCTCACACGCGCGTATGAGATATTCAAGCGCCGGCAGGCGGACTTCGCGGCGGTGATCACCCAGGAAATTGGCGCCCCGATCAGTTTCAGCATGGAGGCGCAGACCACGATCTGCTTTGGGCACTTTGAGGCAACGATAGAGGCGTTGCGTCAATTTTCCTGGCACGAGGAATTTGGAACGTCGCGCGTCGTCAAGGAACCGATTGGCGTCGTAGGACTGATTACCCCCTGGAATTGGCCAATCAACCAGATCGTTTGCAAGGTCCTCCCGGCACTCGCGGTGGGGTGTACGGTCGTACTGAAGCCGAGCGAGATTGCGCCGCTGGACGCCACCTTGTTTGCCGAGGTGCTGGAGGAGGCCGGCTTTGCGCCTGGGGTCTTCAACCTGATCAATGGTGAGGGGTCCACAGTCGGCGAAGCGATCGCCGCGCATCCGGGGATTGACGCGGTGTCATTCACCGGATCGACGCGGGCCGGGCTTCGAGTCGCGAAAATTGCGGCCGACACGGTGAAGCGCGTGACGCAAGAGCTGGGCGGAAAGTCGCCGAACATCATTCTAGATGACGCGGATCTGCATGTGGCAGTACGCGACGGTGTGCTGGGGTGCTTTGCCAACACCGGGCAGAACTGCGATGCGCCGACGCGAATGCTCGTGTCCGAGAAGCGCTATGAAGAGGCCGTCAGGATTGCGGCAGAGACCGCATTGGCAGTGCAGGTGGGGGATCCGGGCGTATCGACTACCACGATGGGCCCCGTAGTGAGCGCGGTGCAGTATCGCCGCATCCAAGAATACATCCAGAAGGGGATTGATGAGGGCGCAAAGCTGGTGGTCGGTGGGACAGGAAAGCCCTTGGGATTGGAAACAGGCTACTTTGTGAAGCCAACGGTGTTTGCGTCGGTTTCCAACTCGATGACGATTGCGCGCGAGGAGATATTCGGGCCGGTGTTGTGCATCTTGTCCTATCGGGATGAAGAGGATGCGATCAGCATTGCCAACGACAGCGTCTATGGTTTAGCGGCCTACGTTGAGTCTGGTGACATCGAACATGCGCGACGAGTGGCTGCTCGCTTACGCGCAGGTTCGGTCTTCATCAACTACCCCGCGTGGGATGCCAAGGTCCCCTTTGGCGGATACAAGCAATCCGGCAACGGGCGCGAATCAGGACTCCATGGAATGAATGAGTACCTGGAATTGAAGTCCATTGTCGGGTACGGCTAGCGATGTTGCAGACAGGAGAACGGGACCACGCTTGCGACCTCCGGGGCGTGGTCGGGATGGATATTCCTAGCGTGGCGGAAGAGTAGATGAACGGTCATGTGCCGGCCTCTTCTATCGAGGGGCGTTCATCCGTGCCCAAACCCGAAACGCTGTCGGGGAATCTGGGTACATTCGATATTGTATTCACGGTCCTTGCGTACAACGCGCCATTGACCGTCGTGATGGGATTTCTCGCGCTCATCGTCTCCCTAGGGAATGGGCTGGGTGCCCCGATTACCTTTCTGATTGCAGGTGGCTTGATGCTGCTGTTTGCAGTCGGATTCACTACCATGTCCAAGCACGTGCCCAATGCCGGTGCGTTCTACGCCTACGTCACGGCAGGGCTCGGAAAGGAGCTCGGCTTTGGAAGTGCGTTGATGGCCATACTGGCTTACGCCTTCATGATGGTCGGCATCTATCTGTACGCCGGGATGATCTACTCGAACTTGGTAATGCAGATTTTCAACAGTGCTCCATACGTCTGGTGGGCGTACTCGTTGGCATTGCTGGCAATTGTCTCGATGCTGGGCTACCTCCGCATCACGCTGTCGGCAAAGCTGCTCACGATTGCGCTCGTGTGTGAAGTTGTAATGGTGCTCTGCTGGCAGGTTGCAGTGGTCAGCGCGAAGGGGCCGGTGGGCATGTCTCCGTCGTGGATGACACTGGATGCCGTAACTTCCGGATCATTGGGAATCGGCCTGCTGCTGGGGGTCACCAGCTTTGCGGGATTCGAGGCCACGGCGGTCTTTCGGGAAGAAGCCAGAAACCCGTCGGTAACGATTCCGCGAGCCACATACTCTGCGGTGATCCTGCTTTCGATGCTGTTCGCATCTTCTGCCTACGCCTACATTTGTGGATTTGGTCCCGAGGTCGCGCTGTCAAGGTCATCGGCGGATCCGTCGACGGCCGCGCTGGAGTCTATTGGCCTATTTCTAGGCAACACCGGGAAGCAGGCCGTCAGCTTCCTGCTGTGTTCGAGCATCTTCGCGTGTGCCCTGGCATTGCACAATATCGTCGCGCGGTACATCTATTGCCTAGGCATTGACGGCGCGATTCCACGAGGATTGGCTGCAGTCCACGTCCGTCATGGGTCGCCTCATCGCGCATCCATGCTCGTCAGTATTGTGATGCTCGTAGTCCTGATCGCGCTGGTCATCGCCGATATCGAGCCCTACGCCGGGTATGGCGCGTTGACCGGCACCGGTGGCTACGTGTTGCTCATTCTGCTCGTGCTTACGTCATTGTCGGTCGTAACCTTCTTTGCTGGGAAGTCAGTGACGAGCAGTCGATGGAAGACGCTGTACGCCCCGTTTCTTAGCTTTCTCGCCCTGGCAGTGGTGGGCGTCTTGGCAACAATCAACATGGACGTCCTCACGGGCAACCTGCAGGCCGCCGTGCTGCTGCTCTTGTCCATCGCCTCGACGTTGATCGGCGGCTGCTTGTATGCCAGATGGCTGAAAGCGGAGCGCCCTGAGATATATCAAGGCATCGGGCGGCAAAAACTATAGTGCGCGCCGCCGGGAAAGCGATGCACCATGGCAAGGGCAGGGCATGTCGTACGATAGGGTGAGCGATTTCATTGTCGTTGGCGCCGGTTCGGCAGGATGCGCATTGGCTTCCAGGCTAAGCGAAGATTCTCGTGTATCGGTGACGTTGCTTGAGGCCGGCCCGGACAACAGGTCATGGCAACTCGATATGCCCGCTGCGGTGGATCGTTTGCTTACTGGACGGCGATTCAATTGGGCGTACCAATCGGTACCCGAACCCCGCCTCAACGGACGCTCCATTGAGCATCCACGCGGAAAGGTGCTTGGAGGATCCTCCTCGATCAATGGAATGGTATACACGCGTGGCCATGCACTCGACTTTGAGCGCTGGGAACATGAGTTTGGCTGCACGGGCTGGGGCTACGCGGATGTATTGCCCTACTTCAAGCGGTGCGAGTCGTCGGATCGGGGCACCAATCAGTACAGAGGCGGCTCCGGTCCATTGAAGGTCACGACTCCCTCACTGGAGTCCAGCTCCCTCAACAAGGCCTTCATTGAAGCCGGCGGCGAAGTGGGCTATCCGCGAACTGATGACTCCAACGCCTATCAGCACGAAGGATTCTCGGTCAGCGAGCAAACGATTCATCAGGGTCGACGGTGTAGCTCCGCTAACGCCTACCTCACTCATGAAGTCCGCCGGCGCGCGAATCTACGCATCCTGACTGGGGCCCATGCGCAGAAGATTCTACTCAAGGGCCGTAGGGCGGTGGGAGTTGAAGTCAGCTTCCAGGGGCAGCGTGTCGAGTTGGCTTGCCGCCGCGAGGTCATCCTTTGCGCCGGAGCAATCGGCTCCCCGGTTCTTCTGCAATTGTCAGGCGTAGGTTCGCCCGATGCACTGGCCGCAGCTGGCGTGACACCCTTGCACGATCTTCCTGGGGTTGGCCAGAACTTGCAGGATCACCCGGATTGGACATTGCAGGTGGAGTGCAAGCAGCCCGTCACCCTGTTGAGCGCCACGCGCCTTCCTGGCCGGATCGCTGCGGGTTTGCAGTGGTTCATGCGCAAGCGCGGGGTTGCCGCGAGCAACCAATTCGAGGCTGCGGCGTACATTCGCACCAGGGCGGGAATACGCTATCCGAATCTCAAGCTTGAGTTCCTGCCACTCGCTTTTCAACCTGGCACGTTTACGCCCTATCAGATGCCGGCGTTCCAGATTCACATGACGATGATGGCTGCCGAGAGCCGCGGGGAAGTCGGTGTGGTAGGGCCGGACCCGGCAACTGCGCCGCGAATACAGTTCAACTACCTCGAGTCTGCGCAAGATCTGGCGACCATGCGTGATGCGATACGACTGACGCGGCAGATCGTTGCCAGCCGAGCGCTTGCGCCCTATAGCGGAAGTGAATTGCAGCCCGGCGACGCCGTGCAGACTGATGACGCCATGGACGAGTGGATTCGTGCGAATCTCAACACCGCTTACCATCCTTCCTGCAGTTGCAAGATGGGACAACCGGGACGTGAGAATTCAGTCGTCGGCGTCGACCTGCGCGTGCACGGACTAGAGGGCTTGCGCGTAGCCGACGCCTCGATCATGCCCAGCGTGGTTGCGGCAAACATCAATGCGGCGTCGATCATGATCGGAGACCGTGCGGGCGACCTGGTGTTGGGGCGATCGCCGCTCGCGCCGGAGGTGGCTCCTTTCTGGGTAAATCCTGCATGGGAATCCAGCCAGCGCTAGCGGTCCGCGGCGAAGGGCGACGGAAGTGCACGATCCCGACGCTCTTGATCGCCCTGCCCGCATCAACGGATGCCGTTCCGATACCGGGCATTCCTGCCCCGCCGAAACCGGAGCTGCAGCGCCTCGAGCCCGAGACGCCCCCGCTTGTCGCTACCCCCGAGCTACGCCTGCACTGTCGCGGTTCTCGCATCGTCCGAATTGATGACTAGCCAGTCCGAAAAATAGACGGAATACCGGTCGCGCTGATATGATCGCTCTCCTGGCTGTCCACGGCAGACCTGCCGAGCCGCAAAAGCTCGACGCCAGGGAGAGAATCGACTGTAGGAGCAAGCATCATGGCAAATGGAACCAGGACGACTGCGCGCGCGCAGCTGGCGGAACGCAAGCATACGTTGGTGCGGGACGAAATCCTTCTTTCGGCGACACGCTTGTTTGCCGAGCGCGGCTTTAGAGCCGTTTCAATGGACGACATTGCTGCGACGCTGGAATACACCAAGTCTGTCATTTACTACTACTTCAAGAGCAAGGGCCAGATCCTCTGGCAGATCGTCTGCCGTACGCTGGAGCAGTACCAAAGCGACATCGAAGAGATTCGAGCGCGAAAGGAGGATCCGGCAAAGACATTGCGGGACATGCTGCACCAACATGCATTGCTCGTGATGAACCATTCGGAATGGTCGGCAATCTTCAACCGGGAAATGTCGGAACTTGCGCCTGCCCAGCAACAGCAGGTCAGCCGGATGAAGCGCGTCTACGATGCGATGTTCTGGGAAACCTATCAAAGCGGGGTAGCGGCCGGAGCGTTTCGCGACCTCCCGGTGCACATTGTCATTGGCGGCATGCTCGGCATGTGCAACTGGTTGTACACCTGGTACAACCCGAAGGGTCCGATGTCGGCGGAGGAAATTGCCAATCATTTCGTCGAGCTCGTCGTCGATGGCTGTCGTCAACACTAGGCGGGGCGGCCAAGCTCGTGCGTTCGCCGGGATATAGACCGTGAACCAGCACAAGACCACAACCTATCGAGGGGTCGTGTTTCCGGGGCAGTGCGATGCGATGGGGCACATGAATGTGCAGCACTACATCGCCGCCTTCGACCAGGCGATGTGGCACCTCGTTGCCGAACTCGGATACAGGGCTTCCTGGGCTGCCGATCGGCAGCAGGGATGGGCAGACGTCCGTTACTTGGTGAATTACCGGCGCGAATTGCGGGCTGGCGTACTCTTCCACGTCAGCAGCGCGGCGCAGAACGTCGGACGGACGTCGCTGACGACCTTTCATGAACTTGTCAATTCCGAGTCCGGCGAGATTGCGGCCGACTTGGAAATGAAATCGGTGTACTTCGACTTGGGATCTCGAACAGCGATTGCGATTCCGGAGCAAATTCGCTCGGCGGTCGTCGCGCGAGGGGGCATCTCCGCGACTTCGTCAGCATCCGCACAGAGCGGCTAGGGCTCCGATTGGATCGGATCAAAAGCTGGGATGGCGCATCTTCCACGGCAGATCTGTCTCAAGTTGCGCGGCGATCCGAAGGATCAAATCCTCTCGCCCGTGCTGTCCGATCAATTGCACACCGATTGGCAGCCCGCCGTCCCAGTGTACCGGCACGTTGGCGGCCGGCTGTCCGGATGCGTTGCAGATGGGCAGAAATGGGGTGTACCTTGAGATGGCTCGCCGAAATGACCGGAAGTCGGTGTCCGTACGCACGGTTCCCAGCGCAACTGGGGGCTGCGACAAAGTCGGTGTGAGCGCGAGGTCAAAGCCGGACAAATGTCGCGCACTCCGCCGGCCCACACTGTGAAAAGTGTTGATCGCCGAAACGTATCGTGCAGCGCTGATTGACCGTCCAATTTCACACGCATCATACAGCGCAGGCTCCAGCGAAGCCCGCCACATGTCAGGCGCTTGGTCGCCAGTGATAGCCTGCGCCGTTGCAAACGCGTTCGTCGCCAACACATCGATCAATGCTTCAATGAGCAGCGCATAGTCGATTGGCGGGGGCGGTGTATCGATGACTTCGTGTCCTCGCGCTCTCATGGCTCCAACCGCGAGATCAACAGCCGAGACGCACGCTGGATGCAACTCGATGTCGTTCCACGCATGAGTCCAGCGCGCGATCCGCAGTGGGCGCTCGAAGGGTTGCGTCAGCAGTGCACAGTAGGATGCTGGCTGCGGGGGGGCGGCGTACGGCGCTCCGCTTTCATACCCGGCCATCGCATCCAGGGCCGCGGCGCTATCGCGAACGGACCGACTGATGACGCCTTCCGCGGCGAGTCCTCCCCATCCTTCGCCGCGGGCGGGCCCCATCGGTGTGAGGCCGCGCGAGGGCTTGAGTCCGAACACGCCACAGCAGGCAGCCGGTATGCGAATCGAGCCGCTGCCGTCGTTCGCGTGGGCCAGCGCGACGATCCCCGCGGCGACAGCGACGGCGGCGCCGCCGCTGGAGCCACCTGCCGAGCGCGAGCGATCCCAAGGATTGAGCGTAGGGCCACCATTGGCGACCGCTTCGGTGGTGGGCGCCATGCAGAATTCCGGCACGGTGGTTCGCGCAAAGGGGATGAGGCCGGCTGCCTCAAACCGCTCAAGAAGCGTTGCGTCAAACTTGAACTTCATGCCTTTGAGAAGGCGGGATCCTAGAGAAGCAGCAAACCGCTTGGAAGGGAGCGCGGAATCCTTGAGCAAGAAGGGCAGCGCGCCGAAGATTCCGCGAGGGTGCGCGCTGGCAGCCAACACTCGCGATTCCTCAAATTGCTCGTAGCACAGCGCGTTGAGCGGCACCCCCCGCTCTGCTGCAAGCTCTATCGCGCAGTCCATGAGTTCAAGAGCTGTGACCTGGCGATTGCGCAGGAGCGCCGAAAGATCAAGCGCGTCCATCCACTGGTATTCTTGTGCGTCCATGATTGTTGGGGTGTTCCCTGGAATGTCAGCGTAGGGCGTCGACCACGGCGCTGCCTACTTCTGCCGTCGAGGAGGATCCGCCCTGGTCTGGCGTAAGAAGGCGTCTTTCAGCGGTCACCGACTCGATGGCGCGCAAGATCGAATCGGCGGCCGCGGTCTCTCCCAAGTGCGAAAGCATCATCGAGCCTGCCCAGATGGCAGCAAGCGGGTTGGCGATGCCCTGGCCAGCGATGTCGGGTGCAGACCCATGAACAGGCTCGAACATCGACGGCACGTCTGACGATGGGTTCAGATTCGCGGAGGCCGCGAAGCCGAGGCCACCTTGAATTGCTGCTCCGAGGTCGGAAAGGATGTCACCGAACAAGTTGGAGGCAACGACGACATCCAGGGACTCCGGGTGCGTGACAAAGCGCGCGGCAATCGCATCGACGTGGTAGCGCGTGGCGCGGACGTCAGGAAACTCTGCCGCGACCTCCTCTGTAATTTCGTCCCACAACACCATCGAGTGGCGTTGCGCATTGGATTTTGTGACCGACGCCAGCCGGCCAGAACGCTGGCGCGCCCGCTCAAATCCATATCGCAGAATATTGGTGATGGCGCGGCGAGTGAATACCGAAGTTTCTACAGCCACTTCGCTCGACGTGCCCACGTGCACCCTGCCACCCGCCCCTGCATACTCGCCTTCGGTGTTCTCGCGAATGCAGAGGATGTCGAACTTGTCTTTGCGAAGTGGGCTTTGCGTGCCTGGCAGCAGCCGATGCGGGCGCTCGTTCACGAACAAGTCAAACTTCTTGCGAATCGGCAACAGCAATCCGTGCAATGACACGCTGTCAGGGACCGTTTGCGGCCAGCCGACCGCGCCGAGGAAGATCGCATCGAACTGCGACAGTTGCGACAGCCCGTCTTCCGGCATCATTCGTCCGTGCTGCTCAAAGTAGCGGCACGACCAGGGAAACAACTCGCCTTCCAGCGTGAAATGCTGTCGCGATGCGGCTGCCTTCAACACGGTCCATGCGGTGTCCAGCACTTCGGTGCCAACGCCGTCACCTGGAATCAGCGCGATGCGATGCGCCCTCATGGTTGCACTACGGGCCTGCGGGGGTCAGGGGACAACGGCGACTACCTCTACCTCGATGCGCATGCGCGGGTCATACAGCGCCGCTACACCCAAGATGACGCTCGCGGGAGGGGTTGTTTGCGAAAGATAACGCGATCGGACCCGCCTGATGATCTCCATCAGGGCCGGCTCATAGTGGGTGACATAAGTGGTGACCCGGATGATGTGTTCGAAGCCCAAACCGGCAGCGCGGAGCGTCCTGTCGATGTTTTCATACACCGCGATGGTTTGCGCTTCAAAGTCGTCACTGACGACTTCCCCGTCCTCGCCGGTTGGCATCTGACCAGAGGTGACCAGAATGCCGGTACCGCTCGCCACTACCGCCTGGGAGACGCCCGGCCACGCCATCCCTGGAGGATTAACAGGTTTGAGCATCTTGAATCCTCTTGAAAGACGTATAAGACAGAAAAACGTACTATACAGGATAATCGGGTATTCAGCCGCTCTCGCGCGCACCGGCTTGCATCCGCGAGGGACCGGTGCCGCAATGGTTCAAGGGACTTGACTGGCGAGTCGAAATTGTAAAACATGCGGTGTGAGAGAGTGTTGTCACAACGCCGCGACCCCAAGTGATGCTGCACTGCATGGGGGCGAGGCACTACGCGTAGCGCCACCATGACACATGTATGTCTGACCTTCGATTTTGATGCTCTCGCCATTTGGGTGAGTACGTTCAAGCAAACTACGGCTTCTCCGCTGTCGCGCGGCGAGTTCGGGGCGCAGGTGGGACTGCCCCGTGTACTGGAGCTGCTACGCCGCAAGTCCATACGCGCCACGTTCTTTGTTCCTGCACATACCGCCGTGAGCTTTCCGGAGCGTGTCCAGAAAATTCTCGAGGATGGCCATGAAATCGGTTCGCATGGCTATTGTCATGAGTCTCCGGTGACGTTGGTTGACGGGGAAGAGGTTCGGCTGCTTACGGCAAGTATTGAAAAGATGCAGAAAGTATTGGGTAGCGCGTTTCGTCCCGTGGGCTACCGGTCGCCGGCCTGGGATCTCTCCAGCCAGTCGATCGCCATCCTTCAAGAGCAGGGCTATCTCTATGACAGCAGTCTCATGGGCGGCGATTTCGAGCCCTATCGCCCACGGCGAGGGGATCGCATCGACGAGCATGGATTCGAATTGGGAGCTGAGAGTTCGCTCGTTGAACTACCGGTCTCATGGGAACTGGACGACTACCCGTACTTTCATTTCTCCAGCCGGCCGCTGAACCAAGGATTGCGCTCGACGGATGAGGTGCGAGCACTGTGGCAGGCAGAGTTTGACTATTGTCATCAGCATGTGCGCAACGGCGTATTCACGCTGACCAATCATCCCGAGATCATTGGCCGTGGTCCGCGCATCGCGATGCTTGAAGAACTGATCGACCATCTCGGGAGCAAGCCTGGCGTCACCTTCAGTACATGCAGCGACGCTGCGCAAACGTGGCGCGAGGCGCATCCGGAGTCGCGCCAATGACGCATCCGGCACTTCCGGCAGTCACCGTCTATGATCGATTGCGCCATGTCGCTGCTGCGCGGCCCGATGCCTGTGCGCTGGAGTTTCAAGACCAATCCTTTACCTACGCGGACATTCTTGAGTTGGTTGAGCGGGCGGCCGCGCTGCTGCGCTCGGCCAGCATTGGCTTTGGCGACGCGGTGGTCTCGTACGCGACGAACTCGCCAGATCTTCTATTCGTCTATTTTGCCGCGGCAAAGCTCGGCGCAGTCTACGTGCCGGTAAACCCGAACATGTCTGCCGCGGAGGTGGGCTACATCTACGGTCACAGCGATGCCAAGCTGCTTCTGCATGACTCGCTGGCGGCCGGCGTTGCCGAGAGACTCGTCCCGACTCAGTGCCGCCAATTGCTATCCAACGTAACAGCGACGACGGTGCCCGAAGAGGCCAACCTGCCACCTTGTGGTGCGGTCAGCAGAAAGACGGACTTTCTCATCTGCTACACCTCGGGATCAACGGGCGCGCCGAAAGCAGTGGTGCTCGATCATGGATCGCAAGTGGATGTTTGCGCGAGCTTGAGTGAATTCTGGGGTTTGACGGAATCGGATGTCACGTTGGTGGCTCTTCCCCTGGGCTATCTGTTTGGCCTGACGACCGCCTCGGCCGCCGGACTACTGTCAGGAGGTAGTGTCGTTCTATTGCCCAAGTACCGGCCTAGTGATGTGCTTGAGGCGATGATCGCGAGGCACGCAACGATATTTCACGGGGTCCCGACGATGTTTACGATGATGCTCGAGTATGTTGAGCAGAATCGTGCCTCATTCGACTTGTCGGCCGTGCGGCAATTGATTTGTGCCGGCGCGCCGCTCCCCGAGGAGATTGCTCAGCGGTTCGCAAGGACATTTGGCAAGCCCTTGCGGAACTACTACGCTGCCACCGAGTGCTCGCCAGTCATTGGTCATCCCGATGCTCATTCACGAGCGCTTCCGCCTGGCAGTATTGGTTGCTTGGCACCCGGAGCCGAGGTGCGCATCGTATCTGCGGAGGGGCATGATTGCCCGGTCGGGGTGGAAGGCGAATTCTACGTGCGTGGCGCCGCCACGATGAATCGATACCTCAAGAATCCGGAGCTGACCGCCACAGCGCTCAGCGGGGGTTGGTTTCGCACGGGAGATCTGGGCCAGGTTGATGCCGCGGGGTATTACTTCATCACCGGACGGATCAAGGACACCATCTTTCGTGGCGGCGCCAATATCGCACCGGCAGAAGTGGAGGCGGTTCTTAGCACTCACCCGGACGTGGCCAACGTTGCGGTCGTGGGGGCGCCCGACAAGATCTATGGGGAAGTGCCAGTCGCGTACATCGTTCCGCGCGGTGATTCACGGCCGGGGGAGCAGGCGTTGATCAGCCACGCTCAGGCCTCTCTCGCGGATTTCAAGATTCCGCGACATTACGTGCTCGTCGGTGGCCTGCCACTTGGAAAAACGGGGAAGATCGATAAATCGGCGCTCAAGGCCGCGTGGGCGCTACCTGACCATGGTGCCTGCTCATTCTCCAGCAATGTGGAAGATCGCCAGAAATGACCGCGAAAGATACGCCTGCCTTCTGGACCAGCCAGATCAGCGACATCGCCGCCGAGGATGTGTACATCCGCGGCTATCCGCTTCAGCTGTTGATGGGCCGATTGTCCTTTTCTGCCACGACATTCCTCATGATCCGCGGCCGGCTGCCGACGCCCGGCGAAGTACGCATGATGGATGTGGTGCTGTGTTCGATTCTCGATTACGCGTTGCACAAGTCCGGAACGGCGGCCGCCAGGTTCGTCGTCTCGGTCAATCCGCAGATGGCTCCCGGTGTCGCGGCGGGCATGCTGGGCTCGGGTGCCTATGCGATGTCGCCGGAAGACACCGGCCGCTTCATCATCGATAGCTATGCGCAGTGGTCCCGGTCCGGACTGTCGATGGATGATTGCGCGACCCAGTTGGTTTCCGAACTAAGGCGCCAGAAGGCCCGGGTGCCAGGCTTTGGCCATCCCGTATTCCGCACGGTGGACCCGCGTGCGCAGAAGCTCCGCGACGTTGCAGTTGCCGAAGGTGTATGGGGGCGCTTCGGGGAATGGTACGAGGCTGTACACCGTGCATTTTGCACTGCAGTAAACAAGCCTGATCTGGTCATCAATGACATGGGGATGTTGGCGGCCCTTCTGGCGCAGATGGAGTTTACGCCGGAGGAAATGACCGGCCTGGCGCTCCTGTCGACCTTGCCGGGTCTGATTGCGCACGTTTCCGAAGAGCTCAGGAGCGGGGTGCGCAATCGGATCGTTCCGGATGCAATCGTCGAATACGCGAAGTCCCGAAGGGATTTGGACGCCGACTTGGCTGAGGCCGGCTGGTAGGTGCGGGCCCCGCGTTCGGCATCGCCCCGGGGCACGTTGACCCAGGTTCGCACCACTCCAGCTGCAACTTCATGCGCCAGACCGGGGCAAGCCACCCTCCGCAGCAGCGCGCATGGGTACTAGCAGATCGCGAATCGCAGGCATGCCCATCGGCGTGCAAGCCCCACGAAAACCGCATAGGCCGGAAGTTTGACGTTGTAGTATCCCATGCTGTCCAACTGGTATAAAATTGCATGCGGGTTGGGGACAACTTGATCCCAGCGACACGGTGCAGGTCTTGGGGACGCCATGAAAATTGATCTGACAGGTCGATCAGCTGCAGTGACAGGCGGCGAGACCGGTATTGGGCTGGGCATTGCCCGATCATTGGCACTGGCCGGAGCCCACGTCCTCATCGGCGGGATTCTCGAGGACGAGGGCGCCCGCGCCGTCGCAGAGATCCACGCCCTTGGAGGGCGGGCGGAGTTCCTGAAGACTGATGTGCGGCATGCTGCCCAGGTAGAAGCGCTGGTGGACGCAGCGGCAGCCGCGACCGGCAAAGTAGACATCGTGGTCAACAACGCAGGCGTCTTTGACGGGTTCGCCAGCTGCCTCGAGACATCGGAGCGGCTCTGGGATCAGGTGATTGATATCAACCTGCGGGGCGTGTTCTTTGGCTGCCAGGCTGCCCTGCGCCGGATGGTGCCACAGGGCTACGGCCGCATCATCAATACCTCCTCGGTCGGCGGCCTGCGGGGTTCGGCTGATGGGCTCGCCTACACCGCCTCTAAATGGGGAATCATCGGGTTGACGAAGCAGGCAGCCTGCGTCTATGCCGAGAACGGAATCACGATCAACGCCATTTGCCCTGGCGTGATCGCGACTGAGATCCGCAAGAACTCTGGAATAGTGTTGGGCGCTGACGCACCGAACATGCAGCGCGGTGTCGGCGTGGACCCCGAATCTTTCAAGAAGAACGTGCCCGCGAAACGTCGCGGGTCCCCTCAAGAAGTCGGGGACGCGGTGGTCTTTCTCGCATCCGAGCAGGCCGGTTACATCAATGGGCAGGCCCTGGCCATTGATGGTGGCTGGACGGCGACCTGAGCCGAAGCCCTATGCCTGGCTTGTATCGAATGCACCAGAAATCAAGGAAATTCCATGTCTGCTTCCGTTAGCATCCGCAGCCCAAGTTCTGTGGGCCCAAATGCACGCTATTTTGACGATTTCGCGGTGGGTGACGAGTGGACCTCACCCCGTCGTACGATCTGTGAAGCAGATGTCGCGACTTTCGCCGGCTTCTCTGGCGACTACAATCCGATTCATACGGATGAAGAGTATGCCAAGACCACGATTTTCGGCGGACGCATCCTGCATGGTCCTGCGGGGTTCGCCATCGCGTGCGGTCTCGAGTTTCGACTCGGCATCAAGGACGGGACGGCCACGGCCTTCCTGGGCATGACGTGGGATCTAAAGGGCCCGATCCGGATTGGCGACACGATCCACGTGTACCAGCGTGTCACCTCGAAGCGCGAGACCAAGAAGGCCGATCAAGGGATCGTGAACTTCCATGTCGTGCTTCGAAACCAACGCAATGAGACCTTGCAGGAAGGCGAGTGGAAGATCATGTTCTTGCGCAGGACTACTTGAGGTAGAAGCGGCCTCCCGCTGAGCGCACCAGGGCGCGAATGGTTCTCAGCGACTGTCGCCGGTCGCTAGGGCTCAATCTCGATAACAAACTTGCCGACATGACGGCGTTTGCCGAATTCCTCCTGCGCGGCTGCAACCTCGGCCAGCGGAAAGACCCGATCGACGACGGTCTTGAGTTGGCCATTGGCCACATAGTTCAACAGGTTCTCCATGGCTTCGGCCTCCGGAAACGTGACGCCGTACATTTCGACGTCCTTATAGATCAGCGCCCGCAGGTCGATGGTGGCCTTTGGGCCGCCGATCGCGCCGGCAGTGACATAGCGCCCAGCTCGGTCCAGCAATTGCCAAAGTACATTGGTCAGCGCCCCTCCGACCACATCCATGACGACATCCGCGCCGCGTTCGCCGACGTTGCGGGCAAGATCGTCCGCAAACGAAGCCGCATCGCGCGCCACCACCACATCGGCGCCGTGCTGCATCACCGCTGCCGCCTTGTCCTGCGCCGCGATCGCCACGACATGGGCACCGCGCAGCTTCGCGAGCTGGACGTTTGCCAGGCCGACGCCCCCTGAGGCTCCCGTGACGACCACCCGATCACCGCGCGCAACACGCGCACGGATCTGCATCTCCTCGGCGGTCTGGTAGGCGCAAGGCAGGCAGGCAAGTTCGGTGAAGGAGACCGACGCGGGGGCGTCCAACGCATTCACGGCCGGCACTGAGACGAAGTCGGCAAATCCGCCGTCCCGTTCGCTACCGACGTAGGCGATGGCACGTGCCCAGCGCCGGATGGCGGGATCGCGAATCACGGGATCGACGACCACACGCATGCCCATCCGCGACGCAGGAACGCTTTCGCCGACGCGGACGATTCGTCCAGCGATTGCCGCGCCCTGGATGCGGGGGAAGTGCATGGTGTCGCGATTCCAGGAAGAGGGTTCGCTCCCTCCTTGCGCGATGCCTTGAAGAACGATCGACTCGGTCAACCCCGCCTCGACACTGGCGCCATACCAACCGACTCGCAGGTTGATGTCCGTGTTGTTCACCGCGCAGGCGTGCACGCGTACCAATACGTCCTCTGCTCCGACGGATGGAATCGGAACATCATCGCGGTACTCAAGCCTGTCCAGCCCGCCATGCCCGGTGAGCGCCACGGCGCGCATGTGCCCGGAAGTGGGCGATGTATCGATGCTCAAGTGCGCCCCCGCTTTGAATCGATGTGAAGATGCGTGCCGAGCCAGGTCATGTGTTGTACTCGCCGGCCACCCAGCGGCGCTCCGACGCCCAGTCAGACGAGAGGCTGGCAAATCGGTCGAGCGACAAACTCTCAACCGGAATGGAGGGGGCTGCCCCCAGTGCCAATTCGCCGATCACCCTGCCCAGCGCAGGTGCCAGGCCAATTCCGTGGCCCGATGCGCTGGCGATAATCAGCCCCTCGGGGGCCTTGGCGCGCTCTAGAATGCAGGCGTGATCGGGGGAAACCTCGACGATGCCCGCCCACGTTCTCAGCAGGGGAACGCTCTTCAGGTTCGGGAGCAACTCCAGCAATCGGCGCGCCTCGCCCTGAACGATGGCCGAGGTAGGCTTTGCCGGCTCGGAAGTCAGGTCCACATCGACCCATTCATGCGGGCCACCGCAGAACAAGATGTTGCCGCGGCCTGTCTGCCTGACGGAAAGCCCATTGGCGACCATCGCCGTGCTGAAAAGCGGCGGGACCGGCGCGGTAATGCAGGCCTCGAGGCGAGCTGCAACGAGCGGAACATCGATGCCGATCGATTTGGCCAAAAGTGGGGTCTGGGGTCCTGCACAAATAACCACCGACTTCGCGCCAACGATGCCGGCGGTGGTTCGGACACCCACCACGCGATCCTGTCTGACCTCGATGCCCAGCGCCGGGGTCAGCTCCCGGATGATCCCCCCTCGATCGCGACAGGCCCAGCCGAAGGCCTGGGTCGTGCGCTGCGGATTGGCATGACCACCGCGCTCGGTGAACAAGCCGCCGACTACGCGATCGGTCAGCGCTGGCACGAGTTCTCGCACTTCGGCGGCGTCAATCATGCGCACCGGCAGCTGATGCGACTGCCAGAGTGCCGCCGTGCGTCGAAAATCGGCGAGTTCTTCGTCATTGAGCGCCACCCACAATCGACCGCTCGGGGTCCATTCGGTCGGGTAGCCCAGTTCTTCATCCAATGTGTGCCACAGATCGTTCGCGACCGCTGCCAGCGGGATCTCCGGGGGATTCTCTCCGCGCAGACTCTGGAAGCCCATGGCACGCGAGGAGGCTTCGTAGCCGACCCGACCCTTGTCAAGGATCAGCACGCGCGCGCCCTGCCGCGCGATCGAATAGCCAGCAGATAGTCCCAGGACACCCGCGCCGATAACCACTACATCATAATTTTCCACGATTTCCCCGCTGGATCCGGTGAACCCTTAGCCCATTTCGCCTTCATTGAGAGGCTGAAACCAAATGGGCCACGTGCGAGATACCGCCTCTGATTCGTCCGGTCCGGCGATCGCGCTCAGCGGAAGCGGGCGAACCGGGGCGCGGAAACTCCCCGGCACAATCGACCCAACAGGCTGCCCGTTTGCGTGGGCCAGGAGCAGGGCCGCGTGGTCTCGGCACCTCCTACCTTGGCAGTGTCCCATGCCGCACCGCGTCATCCGCTTCACGAAGTCCTGGCTTGCGCGGTTGGATGCATCGATGGGCCCGGCGCGGCGCCGCTCACTCGGCTGCAGATAGCGAGGCGCTTCAAGGGCAATGTACTCGCCGCGCGTGACTTCCTCGCATTGGCAAAGGACCACCGAAAGGCCGCCTTGAGCCAGCAGCGCACGCAGCCACTCGTTCGGTGCATCGGCCGCCAAGGGTGCCGCGGCGCTCGCCGTCGTCGGCTTCCATTCCGCTCCCTGGGGCGTGCCGATGGCCACGGCAGCACGACGAGCCCGCTCGAGATGCTGGACGGAATCCAGCACACCTTTGTCACACACCCCAGCGGCTTCACCCACGACATAGATGTGCTCCAGGCTGGAGCGTCCACAGTCGTCCGTTTCGGGAACCCAGCCGCCGCGAGCAGCGTCGTAGGTAGCCTTGCAGCCACTTTGCGCCGCGAGTTCAAGGTTGGGGACCACACCAATTGCAATGCAGACGGTGTCGCAATCAATGCACTCCTCGGACCCCGGTACGGGCAGGCCTTGTTGATCGAGGGCACAAACGCGCACGGCACGGACTTGCTGCTCGCCGATCGCCGAATCGATGACGGACGAGGTATGAAAGGCCACACCGGCGGCGACCAGCCCGGCTTGCAACGCGGGATCGCCGCGCACGCTGGCAGCCACCTCCACCACGGCCGCCACTTCGATCCCTGCATCGAGGAGTTGGCGGGCGAGCCGAAGGCCCACATTTCCGGAGCCCAGCACCACAGCCTTGGTGCCACCCAAGGCCTGATAGCGGGTCAATAGTGCGCCGGCGGCCTGTGCACCAAGGACTCCTGGCAGCTGCCATCCGGGAAACGACAGGACCAGGTCCCGCGCTCCGGTTGCAATGATCAAGTCGTCGTAGGGCAGGAACCAGGATCGTTCCCCATCTGCCAAGCCCAGCCGCTTCTCATCGGTGTACAGCAGATTCGGACCTGGCATCAGGTTCGCCCACACGCAGGTGTTGGTGAGGACTTCCACGCCGGCGTCCAGGCAGTCCAGCAGCAACGCATTGGCGCCCAGCACCCGGTCGGCGACCGCGCCTGCATCCGAGAGCGTTGCGGGCAGGCGCGCGCCATAAAAGTATGGTGCGTCAAGGCTCATGCTCGACGGCGCCTGGGGATGCTCGTCAATGAGGGTGACGTTGAAGTCTCTCTTCGCCGCTTCCAAGGCGGCACAACATCCGGCCAGTCCGGCGCCGATGACCACGACTCGATGCGAATTCATTCTGCGGGCCTCAAGTGTCGATCTGGGACTTCCGGATCTCGCGCAACCGCTGGGTGAGGGCGGGAACGACCATCGCGGCGTCCCCGATGACCCCCAGCTGAGCCACCTTGAAGATCTCGGCTTTTGGGTCGATGTTGATGGCGACGATCGCCTTGGCCTGGGAGATACCTGCCAAGTGGTGCAGGGCACCCGAGATGCCGATGGCGATGTAAAGCTGCGGCGCAACCTTGACACCGCTGTATCCGACTTGCTGGCTGTAAGGGGCCCAGCCGGACTCGACGACGGCTCGGCTCGCACCGACGGCAGCATCGAGGGTCTGCGCAAGCTCCGTGATCAGACCCCAGTTGCCACGATTGCCGACGCCCAACCCGCCCGAGACGACGATGCTGGCTTGCTTCAGCGGCGGGCCCTCGCTTGTAGTGGCGAGCACCTCCTCAATCAAGGAAAGCGCGGGCGCTGGGAGGTTGGCCTCAATACGCCGTATTGGCGCGGCAGGCGCTGGCGCGCAGGCCTTATGTACGCCCGTCGTCAAGCTGAGGACCGCCGTGTCCTTCGCAACCTCATACTCAGCGCCAATCGCGCCGCCGCAGATCATCTTGGTCGCCACGACGGCACCATCGAAAGCCACCGCCTGACAATCCATGACGATTCCAGCGTCGAGCTGCGACGCAACGAGCGGCAGCCATTCCGGAGTGTCCGAGGTATGCGGGACGAGGACGACCCTGGCCTCGCACGCCACTGCAACTGCGATGACTTGAGCTGCGATGCGGTCGGGGGTGAGCATCGGCGCGGATTGCTCCGCTACGACGAGAACCTCCTCTACCCCCAACTGGCCCATCTGGGCCAGAAATGACGCCTCGGCGGGGCCCGCGACGGTCCCAACGACTGGCAGTTGCATCGCAGCGCCCAACTCGGCCGCAAGGGCGGCGACTTCGCGGGTGCCGGGGTGAACGGCACCTTGCTCGATCGGGCCCACGATGAGAATGCGAGCCATCAGACGAGCGCGTCAGCGCGCAGCCGATCCGCCAGCAGCCGACCGGCGTCGGCGGCCGATCCCGCAGCAATGAACTCGGTGGTCGAAACCGCCATTGGAGGCACGAAAAGACGCCGTATCCGCAGCGCGGCAGGTGACAAGCCAATGCCGAGGTCCGCCAACGTCAGCGTAGGAATGAACGCGCGCTTGGCCATTGCGACGCCTTTGAGTTGCGGCGTGCGGGGCTTGTTGGCCTCGTTTGATACGCCGAGAACCACGGGCCCGCTGACCCGGAATCGTCGGAAGCCCGCATCCGTGATCCGCTCCACTACCAGCGAGCCATCCTCTTCCCTTGCTACGGAGCGCACCGGCGTGAGCATCGGCAAGCCCAGGTTGGCGGCGATGAGAGCGGCAACGACGCCCGCGTCGGTGTCGGATGCCGATCGGCCCGCGAGCACCAGTCTGACCGCCGCAAGGGTCTTGATCGCAGCCGCAAGGATATGCGCGGTAAGCACCGCATCGCCGGAAACGCCGGAATCTCCGGGTACCAACACCGCCTTGTCTGCCCCCATCGCCAAGGCGCGGCGCAGCACGTCCGTGGACTGTTCCGCACCCAGGCACAACGCCGTCACAACCGCGCCGTGCTTCTCCTTCAGGCGCAGCGCCTCTTCGAGTGCGTTGGCGTCGTAACCGTTGAGAATGGGATTTGAACCGGCCATCAACGCCAAGGAACGGCCATCCGCGCCAATTCGCAGTGCACTGCGTGGAAGATTGGGGTCGTGGACTTGCTTCAGCAGTACGACAATGTTCATAGCTGTAGGCCGTCGAGCAGGAGGAGGAATCGGCGCCACCGAGAGCATCTTATCCTTGAAAAACCTTAAGGTCCAGCAATTAGACCGATGAGTATCGAATTTGCGCGTGGTCATGGGGCACCGCAGCGGCACTCGCACGCTTGACAAAATAGACTGACCGGTCGAATCTACGGACGCACTGGAACATCAGCCGCTCTCCATCGGAAGTCTGGACCTCTATGCGTACGCCCATTGCCAGAGAATTCGGAATCGAGCTGCCACTCTTCGCCTTCTCCCACTGTCGCGACGTCGTGGCCGCCGTGACCAAGGCGGGGGGAATGGGCGTGCTGGGAGCGGCATGGATGACCCCCGAGGAACTCGAGATGTCCATCGACTGGATTCGGGCGCGTGTCGATGGCAAGCCCTTTGGCGTCGATCTCGTCTTCCCGGGCACGCATGGGGATGAAAAAGACCCGGCTGACTATCTGAAGGCGATCCCGGCGGAGCACTTTGCATTCGTCAAGACGCTACTTGATGGCGCGGGTATCGAGGACCTCCCGCCCGGTGATCGCGACGACTTCATGGCCGAATATGCCACGAAGATGGCCATGACCAATCAGAAGAGCAAACGCCAGCTGGAGGTTGCGCTGGACAACCGGCTGAACTTCATCGTCGGTGCGCTCGGGGTCACGCCCAAATGGGTGATTGACGCAGCGCATGCACGGAGTATCAAGGTCGGAGCGCTCGTTGGCAGCGCACGGCACGCGGCAAAGCAGCGTGACGCTGGCGTCGATGTTCTCGTGGCGCAGGGGACGGAGGCGGGCGGCAGCGTCGGCGACGTAGCGTCGATGGTGCTGTGGCCGCAGGTCGTTGACGAAGCGAGGGGCCTTCCCGTCCTGGCGGCCGGCGGGGTGGGGCGCGGTTCGCAGATCCTCGCTGCCCTGGCACTGGGATGCCAAGGCGTCTGGCTGGGGTCGCTTTGGCTCGGTACCGCGGAAAGCGAACTGGACATCGACATGCGCGAGCGCCTGTTTCGGGCCGGCTCGGAGGATGCGGCGCTATCCAAGGCGATGACGGGAAAGCAGGGTCGCATGCTTCGAACCAAGTACGTGGATTCTTGGGAAGCGCCGGGTGCTCCGCAGTTCCTGTCGTGGCCGATGCAGTCAATCCTCGGTGGGTACCCGTTTCGACGCGCCGCACGCGGCCACAATCTGGACTACTGGACTTACAGTTGCGGGCAGATCGTCGGCGACATGCGCGAACACACGACGGTCAAGGGCGAGATCGAGCGGCTGTTGAACGAGTACGTGGAGTCGCTCGAGCGCCTCAACGCCACATCGAGTTGGGAGTAAGGCGGTCGTCGATGCAGCACGCCCCGCCTTCCTGCCTACTTCAAGAACACGAGTGAAATCCACGGCACGTACGCGATCACCAACAGTCCGATGACCAGCGTGGCCATATAGGGCCAGATGGTGCGAAGGCCCGCGCCAGGGTCGACTCGCCCGATCACACAGGCCGTATAGTAGCCAACGCCCAAGGGTGGGGAAAACAGGCCGATGCCCATCGACAGCACGGCCACGATCGCGTAGTGAACTTGATGGATGCCGAGGTGCTGGGCAATGGGGAACAGCAACGGACCCAGCAAGACGATCGCTGGAATTCCTTCCAGGATGCTGCCAAAAACCAGAAACACCAGCACGGAGGCTGCCATGAACCCCGCCGCGCCGCCGGGCACGGCACTCATCAGCGAGGTGATCTCGCGCGTGAAGCCGGACACCGTGAGCGCCCACGACATGCCGCTGGCGGCTCCCACGATGAGCAATATCATCCCCGACAGTGCCACCGTGTCGGCGAGGGCGGTCCAGAGTTTCAACGGCGGAAATGTTCGATAGACCAGCGGCCCGATCGCCAACGCATATGCGATGGCAAGAGTGGCCACCTCCGTAGCGGTTGCGATGCCCTCGCCGATGGCGACCCTGATCAAGATCGGCAGGAGCAGCGCAGGGATGGAAAGCACCATCAGGTTCAACGCGAAGCGGCGCGTGGTATCGGTCGCCGCGGGGCCTGCCACAGCCGAAACGCGCAGCCGAGAGACCAGCGCCAAACCGAAGGCCAAAACCAAGGCTGGAAGAATGCCGGCCGTGAACAGCTTGGCAATCGACACGCCGGCAATGGATCCGATGGCGATCAGGACGATGGAGGGCGGAATCGTTTCACTCATTGCCGCCGAGGCAGCCAGCAGCGACACCATCTCGCCTTCGCTTTCCCCGCGTCGCTTCATTTCCGGAAACAAGACGGGAGCGACTGCTGCCATGTCGGCAGCCTTGGCGCCTGAAATGCCCGACACGAACAGCATCGCGCCAAGCAGGGCATAGTTCAGGCCGCCCTTGAGCCGACCGAGGGCGGCCACCAGCAGCTCCACCATGGCTGCGGCCATGCCGGTGACCTCGATGATGGCACCCAAGAGAATGAACAAGGGCACGGCAAGAAGAATGATCCCGCTCATTCCCTCATCCATTCGCCCAGCCACCACTTCGAGGGGAATATCCGCTACCAAGGCAAGGTAGCTGACCGTGATGCCGGCAAAGGCAAAGGCGATGGGTATGCCGGCCAGGATCAGGAAGAACAACAACCCGATGAACACCACGACCGCAGCCGAATCACCCATGCCATGAACCGCGGACTGGCCCAGCGCCAGAAACCCGGCAACGAAGGCCGCGCCGACAACTGCGATGATGGCGACCAAGCGCAACTGGTGGCGCAACTGCAGGACACTGACCAGCGCCATGAGCGCAAAGCCAGTCGGAAGCGCCGATGCACGTATCGCCCCGGGCCAGCCGAGTGCGGGCGTGGTAATGGATGCTTCCCCGATCGCGTAGCGGACGGCCGCAGGAAGCGCTGCCACCATGACGACTGCCGGAATCACGATTGCCAGGGCATTCAGCACGCGCTGGCTGCGCTGCGACGTGCGCGCGACGAATGTCGTGAGGCGCATGTGACTGCTGCGCAGCAACGCGGAAAGTGAACCGATCATTCCAAGCCATACAAAAATCAGCGAGGCGAGCTCGTCAGACCACACGAGCGGCGCATCGAAGACGTACCTGCAGGCGATCCCCGCCAACAGCAATAGCACCTCGGCGCACAGAAGCACCACGCCGACGGTGTCCACCGCGCGGCGCAGCGCCCGTTCGATTGCAGACGGAGGGGCCAAAGGCGCGCCCGGTTCTGGCAGGGAGAGTTCGCGTGGGGTCACGCCAGGGGGCCCACTGCGCTCTCCAGCACGGTCCATGTTGATTCGCCAAACGTGTTGCGCCAGTGCCGATAGAAGCCATCTCGCCGTAGTGCCGCCTTGAACGGCGCTCGATCTGGCCAACTCAAGTGCATACCAGCCCGCTTCAGTTGATCTGGGAGTCGTGCATTCAACGCCGCGACGTCCCGGCGGCTTTCCATGGCCACCCGCTCAAACTCCTCGTGCAGCGACTGGGCCAACCACGGCGGGAACCGGGCAAATGCGTCACTGTTGGCGAGCAGCCAGCAGCCATCCCACATATGACTGGTCATGCAGCAATAGTGTTGGACTTCTTGCAGATTGGCGGAAGAGATGACGGCAAGTGGATTCTCCTGGCCATCCACTACCCGCGTTTGCAGGGCAGTGTAGGTCTCGGCGAAACTCAATGTCGTCGGGATGGCCTCCATGGCGCGAAACATGGTGGTCCACATGGTGCCGGGCGGCACGCGGATCTTCAGTCCCTCCATGTCGGCAGGGACGTTCACTACCCTGTCTGTGGTTGTGATCTGACGAAAGCCGTTCTCTAGAATCTTTGGAAAGGCAAACAAGTTGTGCGCCTGCAAAGATCTGCGTATCAGCTGCCCTAACGCCCCATCCATCGCAGAGAACACGTGCGCACTATCGCGAAACGCAAAGCCGACCCCGCTTACCGCGGCCACAGGCGAGAGCATTGAGGCGGTCAGCCCCGACAATGTCATGAAATGCACGGCGCCACTGCGAAGCTGCGAGAGCACGTCGGCGTCCGAACCCAAGGCACCGGCCGGGAAGATTTGTAGGTGGACCCGTCCGCCCGAGGCCGCGTGCAGCCGCGCTGCACAATCCGCCAGGCAGCGAATGATCGGGTGATGCGGCGGGAAGACCGTACTGAGACGCAGAGTGAAGGACTTTGTCGCCTTGTCCGGCGGTGTGCAGCCCCACAGTGCTGCTGGGGAGGCGATAAACGCCTTGAGAAGCCGCCGACGAATCAGGCGAGATCGCGCCGCGGACGCTACCGCGGCGCGCGAGGACACCGTTGCCGTTGGTCGCTCGGTCACTGGCCGTTGGCCGGCAGGTGGACACCATGTTGCGGTTTCACGCTTGCGTCCCCCCATCGTCAGTGGCCAATCCCGGAATCCAAAAATCCGCTATACTGAAGAGTGCCTTTTCCAGACTTATTAGTCAATTATGCGTTGAATGGCATTTGGGCGACGACGTGGGAATTCCGATTGATCGACGGCTCTCAACAAAATTGAATGAGGACTTATCGATGTCAAATGCCGCTACCATTGTCGGGTGGGCGCATTCGCCCTTCGGCAAGCTGCCAGACCTTGACCTGGAATCGCTGATCACCGGGGTTGTCCGCGATGCCTTGGCACACGCCGAGATCGGCGCCGCGGACGTCGACTTCATGACGGTCGGCGTCTTCAACAATGGGCTGTCCCCGCAAGGATTTGAGGCGGGGCTCGCATCCCTTGCGGATCCGTTGCTTCGGTTTACTCCATCACTTCACGTGGAGAATGCCTGCGCCACTGGCACCGCCGCCATCTACAGCGCGGCTGATTTCATCGAAAGCGGTCGCGGGCGAATCGCCTTGGCCATTGGGGCGGAGAAAATGACCGCCGTCCACGCCAGCGAACTCCCCCGCATCCTGCTCAGCGGCTGCTATCGCAAGGAGGAAGAGAACCCCTTGGGCTTTGCCGGCATCTTTGGTGCAATTGCCCAAGCATACTTTGACAAGTATGGAGATCGCAGCGAGGAGTTGGCCATGATAGCCGCGAAGAACCACGCCAACGCGGTGTGCAATCCCTTCGCGCACGTCCGCAAAGACCTGGGCTACGAATTCTGCAATCAAGTGTCGAACCAGAATCCCCTGGTGGCGGGTCCCCTGCGCCGCACCGACTGCTCGATGGTTTCGGATGGCGCGGCGGCCGTCGTACTTGCCGATGGAGTGACTGCTGCCACGTTGCGCAGGGCGATTCGATTCCGCGCCCGGACCCAGGTGAATGACTTCCTGCCGTTGTCCCGCCGCGATCCGACCGCATTCGAGGGGGCTCGCCAAGCATGGTCGAGGGCGATGGCTCAAGCGGGCGTGGACCTCAAGCACCTGAGCCTGGTGGAGACCCACGACTGCTTCACCATCGCGGAACTCATCGAGTACGAGGCAATGGGATTGGTGCCGCCCGGTCAAGGAGGGCGTGCTATCAGGGAAGGATTGACGGCCAAAGACGGACAGTTGCCTGTGAACGTCTCCGGTGGGCTGAAGGCACGTGGCCACCCATTGGGCGCTACCGGCGTTTCCCAGCACGTGATGGCGGCTATGCAACTCATGGGTGAGGCGGGGCAGATGCAGGTCAACAATGCCAACCTGGCAGGCGTATTCAACATGGGGGGTGCCGCCGTCGCCAACTATGTGTCAATCCTGGAGAGGAGCCGGTGAGCGTTCCGATCCAGGCCCCGGCGTCCTCGCGTGCCATGAACCTGGCCTACTGGAGCACCCACAATGCGCGACGGCTCGGCGATCAGACTGCCCTGGTCTGGTTGGACAAGAGCTGGACTTGGGCCCAGTTCGATGCGCGCGTCAGCGCGCTCGCTGCGGGACTCCGCGCACTAGGCGTGAACGCCGGGAGCACGATTGTCGTTCATTCGAAGAACAGCAATGAGATGTTCGAGTCGATGTTCGCCGCATTTCGGCTCGGTGCGGTTTGGGTGCCCACCAATTTCCGATTGATGCCAGACGAGGTCGTCTACATCGCCGAAAAGTCAAAGAGCCACACATTGTTGTGTCAGACCGACTTTCCGGAGTACGCCGAGGCGGTTTGTGCAGCACGACCGGGAACACAGGTGCTGTGGATGGTCGGCTCTAGAGCTCCTGCTGATGATCGACCGCAAATCAGCGAGTTGGTGAAATCGAATCTCGGGTGTTTCGTCGCCAATGCAGCAGTCGACCGCGACACGGCCTGCTGGTTCTTGTTCACCAGCGGCACGACGGGTAAGCCGAAGGCCGCGGTGCTGACGCATGGGCAGATGAACTTCGTGGTGAACAACCACTTGGCCGACCTGATGCCGGAAGTGGATCAGGCCGATGGGGCATTGGTTCTCGCTCCGCTTTCGCATGGCGCTGGCGTGCACCAACTGGTGTTGGTGGCACGAGGAGCAAAAGCCGTGTTGTTGCCCTCCGACAAATTCTCCGCCGACTTGGCGTGGGAACTGATCGAACAGCATCGACTCACGACGATGTTCACGGTGCCGACCATCCTGAAAATGCTGGTCGAGCACCCGAGCGTGGATCAACGGGATCACTCGAGTCTGCGATTCGTCGTGTATGCAGGCGCTCCCATGTACGAGGTGGACAAGCGCCATGCACTGGAGAAGTTAGGTCCCGTTCTGGTCCAGTATTACGGATTGGGCGAGGTGACCGGCGCCATCAGTGTACTGCCCGCGCGTGACCACACGCAGGACGATCGCTGTCGACCAGGAACTTGTGGCTTCGAGCGCACTGGGATTGAACTCTCGGTCCAGGACGAGCAGGGCCGGGAGCTGGATCTGGGCGAAACGGGCGAGATCTGTGTGATCGGGCCGGCCGTTTTCGTCGGCTATTTTGACGATCCGGCCGCGAATGCAAAAGCCTTCCGGAATGGGTGGTTTCGTACCGGGGATCTGGGCTACATGGACAGGGATGGATACGCGTACCTGACGGGTCGCTCGTCGGACATGTACATTTCCGGCGGGTCAAACATCTATCCACGTGAGCTGGAAGAGAAAATCCTGACACACGAAGGCATTGCGGAGGTCGCCGTGGTGGGGCTGCCGGACCCGCAATGGGGCGAGGTGGGCGTTGCCGTGTGCGTATTGAAGCCGGGTGCAAGCCTGGACGAAGCGCAGTTGCTAGGATGGATGTCGACGCGCATCGCGCGCTACAAGGTTCCGAAGCGCGTGCTGTTCTGGGACCAGCTACCCAAGTCGGGCTATGGCAAGGTCCCCAAGCGGCTCGTGAAAGATGAAATCCTTCGCCGCGGTGTGGGGTGGGAGCGAAACAGCGAGATACCGACCGATGCGTCACGTTAGGCATCCCGGACCGGTTGCGGCAATCCGTCGTCGGACGGAAGGCTGCCGTATACGCCACGAGCAGGTCCAACTGCCTGTTGGCCGGGCCCTGTTGCCCACGCTGGCCACTGTGCTCGACGAGCACGACGCTGAAGGCGCGGTCCTGCGACTCGTAGGCGGACAGTTCGACCCGTTCGCATTCTGCATGCCCGCACTGTCACCCACCCCCGAACACGCCGTCTATTTCAGTGACCGTCACCAGCCGTCCGGGCCTGTGAGGCTGGAGATGGCCGCTGTCACGCTGGGGCAGCGGGAGTCCGGGCCCTGGTTGCATTGCCATGGAATCTGGCATGACTCCAGCGGCCGCCGTCTTGGGGGGCATGTACTGCCAGATGACGCAGTGATTCACGAGCCAATCAAGGCCGAGATCACCTTCATGAACGGCGCACGATTCCAGGTGGTTCCCAGCCCCGAGACAGGCTTTTCGCTGTTCGAACCCGTTTCATCGCCCGGGTCCGCAACCACCGGCACTGGGCCGTTTGCGATGTCCGTCAGGCCCAACGAGGATTTCTGCCTTGCATTGGAGGAGGAATGCCGAGAGCGAGGAATCTCCCGCGCGTCGGTATTCGGCGGTGTCGGCAGTCTGGTGGGCGCGAGTTTTGATGACGGCCGTGACGTGGTTCCCTTCGTCACGGAGGTGTTCATCAAGACAGGGCATGTCGCGCGCGGCGCCGACGGAAGCCTCGTCGCCAGTATCGAGGTGGGGCTGGTTGATCACCTTGGTGGGCTGCACGAGGGGCGGCTCCGACGGGGTCACAATCCGGTGCTGGTGACCTTCGAATTGCTGATCGAGCCGCTGGAACTGGCGCGATCTGCGCCATGACCGGTCGCCGTCGCTGGTGGCCGCTTGAATCGCCATATTGGGGATACTGAATGACCTCACCAGATACCGCGGAGACACGCATTGCGGTCGTGACCGGCGCCGCTGGCTCAATCGGAAAGGCGGTCGCTACGCGGCTGGCGCGCGCTGGAACGCACGTCGTGCTGGCTGACGTCGATCTGGATGGCGCGATGGCGGCCGCGGCCGCGATGAGTGAACTGGGCCTGAAAGCTACCGCCATGACGATGGACGTTGGCAACGCCGAGAGCGTGGCGCAGTTCTTCCGCGAACTCGACACGCGCCTTGGCCGTTGCGATGTCATCGTCAACAACGCCGGTATTGCAAGTCTCATTCCCTTTGAGGAGCTGCCCCTCGAGCGTTGGCAACGCTTCCTTGATGTGAATGTAACTGGTCCGTTCGCCATTACGCAGCACGCCGTCAAGCGCATGAAGCAGCGTCGCTGGGGCCGGATCATCAATATCGCATCCACCAGCGGCATCCGGGCGGGCACCCTACGAACCGGCTATGGAACATCCAAGGCGGCCCTGATCGGATTGACGCGCCAGATGGCGGTGGAATTGGCGGTCCATGGAATCACCGCCAATGCGGTCGCGCCCGGCCCAATTGAGACCCCGCTGGCGCGAAATCATTCCCCTGCTGCCCGAGAAGCCTATCTGCGACAGGTGCCGATGAAGCGCTATGGATCGCCGGAAGAGGTTGCCTCGGCGGTCGCCTACTTTGCCAGTGAAGAGGCAGCGTATGTAACGGGGCAGACGCTTGCCGTGGACGGCGGGTTCGTGGTGGCAGGAATGTTGGAGGCATAGAGCCCATCGCCGCCATGCAGGGGTTATGGAATTCCCGATTTCGTCAAGACCGAGGAGTGCTTTGGTGACGGAGCGATTGAAGGACAAGGTTGCCATCGTTTTCGGGGCAGGAGGGCCGCCCAACGAATGGAGCAATGGAAAGGCAACGGCCGTTGCATTCGCGCGGCAGGGCGCAGTTGTGGTCTGTGTCGATCGGATCGCCGCCGCGGCCGAGGAGGCTGCGCAGATCATTTGCGACGAGGGCCTGCAGGCAATTGCCGTGGTCGCAGATGTCACCCGCACGGCGGAGGTCGAGCGCGCGATTGAAACCGCAATCGAGCGCTATTCGCGTCTCGATATCCTGCACAACAACGTCGGTATCGCGCCACCGGGTGGACCGATGGAGTTGGACGATGCCGCGTTCCAGCGCACCATGGATATCAACGTGGGCTCGGTTCATCGTACCGTTCGGGCCGCGCTGCCTCACTTCCTGAAGCAACGTAGCGGCACAATCGTCAACGTGTCCTCGTTGGCAGCGATTCGCTGGACGGGATACTCCTACTTCGCGTACTACGCGTCAAAAGCGGCTGTCAACCAGGCCACGGTTGCAATCGCCCTGCAGTATGCGGACCAGGGCGTCCGTGCCAATGCCATCATGCCGGGTGTGATCGACACGCCGATGGTCTATCGGCAGATATCGGCGCAGTATTCCTCGGTTGAGGAAATGGTCGCGGCCCGCAAGGCGGCTGTGCCAATGAAAACGACTGGTTCGCCTTGGGATATTGCCAATGCGGCAGTGTTCCTGGCCTCCGACGAGGCACGCTTCATCACCGGCGTGTGCTTGCCCGTTGATGGCGGGCATTCCTGCGTTCTGCCGGGTCTTGTGTAGTGGGCGGCGGCCTGAGGCCCGCGCACCATGAGGTCACTCCTGCTGCCACCGTTTAAGGGCCCCTGGGGACTAGCGCGGGCGGAATCGTGGGTGACGTCGGGCATTTTTCACGCGGTCGCAGGAGATCTCCATGGACGATTCTCGGGACGAGAGTGGGGGAATCTGCGCAGGCCCGCAGCTTCTCCGTAGGCGGCTGTTGAAGGGAACGCTTGCTGGGGCCGCGTCAGGCGTGCTGACAGCGGCGAACTCGAGCTACGGCGCCGAAGGTGCGGGGCCCATCGTTGCGACAGCAGGGGGGCGCGTCCGGGGGCTCAAGCAAGGTCCTGTGACCTCCTTTCTGGGTTTGGAGTATGGCGCGCCGACTGGCGGAACCAGGCGCTTCCTGCCTGCTCAGCCACCTCCCCCGCGATCGGGCGTGCGCGATGCATTCAGCCTGGGTCCGCAGTGCCCGCAGACGCCACTCGATTTCCCCGCTTGGGTTGATCCCTCACCTGCGGGCGAGAACTGCCTCGCGCTGAATGTATTCACGCCGGCACAGGATTTCTATCGGGAGCGGCTGCCGGTCATGGTTTGGATCCATGGCGGCGCGTATGTGTTTGGTTCTGCATATTCCAAGCTCTATGACTGCGCCAGCCTGGCCAGGTCCGGCAACGTGGTCGTGGTCGGCATCAATCATCGGCTGAACTTGTTCGGGTACACGCAGCTTGCAGATAGGGGTGATGAGCGCTTTTGGGCATCTGGCAACACAGGACAGCTGGATCTTGTAGCCGCGCTCCAGTGGATTCGGACCAATATCGCAGAGTTCGGTGGCAATCCTCGCAACGTGACGCTGTTCGGGGAATCGGGTGGCGGCGGGAAAATCACGGCGTTGATGGCAATGCCCTCGGCCCGCGGACTGTTCAACAAGGCGATCATTCAGAGCGGATCGATTCTGCGGCTGCGGACACGCGATGAGGCGAGCGCACAGACGGATCGCCTATTCCACGCCCTTGGCCTCAAGAATGGCGATATCGAAAAACTGCAGGCGGCTCCGGTAGACAAGCTCCTGGCCTTCGCACAGCAGGCCCTGAATGACCAGAGCGCTCCAGTGCATCCCATTCTTTCGATCGGACCCGTGGCGGACGGCACCGTCATCCCCATAGATGCGTGGCAAACCAAAGCACCGGACACTGCCCGGGATATACCCACCATCATCGGCACCACCCGTCACGAGTCGGTGGGCTTCTTCTCCACCCCCGCCCACTCCCCAGTGAAAGACGATGCCGACCTGATCGAACGCATTCAACAAGGCGTGGTCCTTGGCAGGTTTTCCGGCGCGCAGGTTGATGCCGTCCTGCACGCATACCGAAAAGCGCTGCCGGCGTACTCATCACAGGAACTGATGGTACGGGTGGCGACAGATCTGGGGTTTTGGCGCAATGCGCTGCGGCAAGCCGACATGGTTCATGCATTGGGTTCCTCGAGCGTCTACATGTACGAGTGCGCGTGGACTCTGCCGTGCCATCAAGGCGTCTGGGCGCCTCACGGCGTCGACATTCCGCTCATCTTCAACGTGGAGTCGTACGGGGTTGCGTGGGATGGCAATGATTCTGACGCCCAACGACGCGCTGCCGACCCGCGCGCACGTTGGAAAGGCGTCTCGCGACAAATGATTGCCGCGTGGACACAGTTTGCGCGCACCGGAGATCCCTCGACTCGGCAGTTGAAGTGGCCGGCATTCGATGCGGCTGAGCGCTCAACGATGGTGTTCGGGAGGAAATCTTCAGTGATTCTCGATCCACGAGGTGGGGTTCGTGGGGCGATTGAATCGGCATGAATGCTGGTCCAGGCGCCATGGACGGGGAAGGATTGCTGGCGGCGCAGCAACGTGTCCGGTTTTCCCATTTGACCGGCAGCCGCAGTTTGGTGCCTTCACGGAAGAGTCGCTGACCCTCTGAATGCCTCTCGGTCGGGGCGTGGAGCGGGTGGGGCGCTCCAATTCGGTGCGTACATCCGTACGCCCGCCATACAAAAACCCGATGACTTGTTTTTTAGTCCGATTGGTCTATACTCCAGACTGACGGGGTTTTATTCGATGTTGCCGCGCAAAAATGAGCGCAGGCAACCACTGCTGGGTCGTCGAGGCCGAACCATGCGCATCGGATTGACGCCTGCATGCCGAGATTCCCAGGGGGACCAGAATGATTCAGGAGAACCACATGATCCTAAAAGCCAATCGCGCTCTTCAGACCGGCCGGGAGTACTTGCCACTGCAGCGATCCATGCTCGCTGCAGCGGTTGCCTTGGCGCTGGCCAACCTCGCAAGTGCGGCACCCGCATTGGCTCAGGACGCCGCCAAGAGTCCCACGGACAACGCAGCTTCGTCTTCCGCGGCGACGGCCAAAGGAGGGGACACCCTCGACGAAGTTCTCGTGACCGCACAGCGGCGCACTGAGCGCCTGATCGACGTCCCCTACAACATTTCGGCAGTAAGCGGCTCCGACCTTGCCAGCGCCGGCGTAGCGAACGCCAGCGACCTGACCAAGGTTGTCGTCGGCCTGGGGAACTTCTCGGACGGCCCGTCGGACCGTTATGGGCAGAACAACTTCACGATGCGCGGCTTGAGCACGGACTCGCTCAACCTGTCCAACAAATATACTGCCGCCTCCGTTGCCACCTACTACGGCGACACGCCGGTCTTCTATCCAATCCTGTTCAAGGATCTGGAGCGCGTCGAAGTTCTGCGCGGCCCGCAGGGCACACTGTATGGATCGAGCGCGCAGAGCGGCGCAATCCGCTTCATTCCCAAGCGTCCGTCCTTCGACCGGCTCAGCAGTGAAGTCAATGTCTCAGCCGGGATGACCCAGAACGCAAACCGGGCGAACGGCAGCGCCGATGCTGTCATCAACGTTCCGCTGTCGGAGACCTTGGCTGTGCGCCTGTCTGCGGCCTATGTGAGCCAGGCGGGGTTCATTGACCAGGTCAATCTCTTCGAGCTGGGCACCAATGGCGTGCCGGTGCCCCGGATCTCGGGTGATCTCACCAGCGGCCCGGTGATTGCGCCCATCCGGAAGGGTACGAACAACACGAGTCAGTTGATGGTGCGCGGTGCGGTGCGCTACCAGCCCACCGATTGGCTCGATCTCGACGTGAGCTATCTGCACCAGGAAACCAATGCGGACGATACCCAGTTCACAAACGCCGGCTATGTGGGCGGGGTTGAAGACCTGTCGGGCGGCACATACGAAAACGGCTCCTACACCACGCGGTCCGGCAGCCGGTATGCAAACACCCAGTCGATCCTGCAGCCTCTGAATTCCAATCTGGACATCGTCTCGGGGACGGCGGCTTTCGACCTCGGCTTTGCCGAACTCAGCTCCATTTCGAGCTACTACGAGAACCAGACCAATTCGACGCAGGCTGCGGAAGACGGCTATATCGTCCCTGCATACAATCTGCTGCCCTACTACAATTACTATCCTCGCTTCGTTGCGGATCGCAGCTTCCGCGGCCAGGTGAAGGGCTTCACGCAGGAAATCCGGCTCGTTTCACAGGGACAATCCGCATTGTCCTATGTGCTCGGCGCGTACTATGCACGCCAGAACAAGCGAAACGTGTTTGACTACCAGATTCGCGGGCTCCAGGCCCTGTCGAATTCGCCTGACTGCGTGGGCGCGTTTGGGAACTTCTTCTGCGGCCCCCAGCCAGCCGGCGACAACACTTACTACGCCGAACAGGGTTTCGTAGACAAGGAGCGCGCGGTCTTCGGTGAGCTGACCTATCACATCACGCCTGAATGGCAGGTCACGGGCGGCGCACGCGTCTTCAAGGTATCGCAAGATTTCGATCAGAGGCTGATCGGCTACTGGTTTGGCTCAGATGATCCTTACCTGGGTTCCATCAGTGCCTCGGGCAAGGTGTATAAGGCAAACACATCCTATCAGCTCAATGCTGACAACATGGTTTACTTCACCTACTCTGAAGGCTATCGGAGAGGCGGTGCGAATGCGGTTCCGACCGCGGGAAACGCGGCGTCGCTTCCGGAATTCCTCGCCTTTCAGCCGGACTTCACCGCCAACTATGAGATCGGAATCAAGGGTAGGACGCTGGGTCGCCGACTCACCTACTCGATCGCTGCATTCCAGATCACGCTGGACAACTTCCAGTTCAACGGCACCACCCCCGGTGGCTTCAGTGCCGTGTTCAACGGCGCCAAGGCCCGGTCACGTGGTCTCGAGTTGGAAGGTAGCTTCGCGGTATCTCCGTACCTGACCTTGTCGGGCAGCTATGCCCATACGGACACAAAGGTGCCCGAGACCACGGTGATCAGGGACCTGGCGGCGGGCTCGCTCATTACCAATCCTCCGAACGGCACCGTCATCGTCAGCACCGGCGCGACTGTCCTGGCAGGTGCGGTACTGCCTGGCGTCTCGAAGGATGCCTTGACGGCAGCCGTCGACTATGAGGTTCCGCTTAGTGGCGAAGCCCGGTTGATCATTCACACGAACGGCAACTATCGCAGTTCGCAAACCAGCACGATTGCCGCGGGATCATTTGAATACCGGGTGCTGCCGTCTGTCTTCACGGCTGACGCCCGGGTCACTTACGACAGCGGCAAGGGCTGGTCGGGAGACCTGTTCGTGACAAACCTGACCAACGCCTTTAACTCCAACGGGAATAGAGGCGTGCAGAGCACGAACCCGGCCTTCGCGTCGTTGCCTCGAATCTATGCCGGCCAGTCGATCGGAGTGCCGCGTACTTTCGGCGTGAGCTTGCACTACGAGTTCTGAAGGGAAGCGACGTCAAGACGCTTGTGAATGCCAGGGTGGAAGCGCGTGAGCGCCTCCACCCTGGACTGCTCCGCCCACGGGCGATGCTTGGGCATCGCTGGAACGTACAGCATGTCAAAAGATTTGCCTCTCTACGAACAAAGCCGCACCGACAAAGAGATCGGGTTGGCGGGCCATGTCATCGCTCTGGAAAAGTCAGCTCTTGATAAATTCTTCAAAGGCGACACGTCAGGATACGCAACCATCTGGTCAAGACGGAGCTTCACATACTTCGATGCGCTGGTTACTGAGCGTACGGATGATCATGAGACTGTAGCCAAGTTCCTGAAATCCATCGAAGGCAAGGTCTTCGCCGACAGCTACGAGTTTCGCAACCCCAGGGTGCAGGCCGTCAAAGACATGGCGGTCCTGACCTACCAGCTGTTCGCAAAGACAAACGTGATTGACATGGAATACAATGTCGTTGAAGTCTTCCAAAACGAGGGAGATGAATGGCGCGTAGTTCACTCTACCTGGTCATTCATTCGCCCTTTTGAAAAGAAGTTCCCGAAGATGGAGGACATCATCTGATGTTCTGAAGGCGATAGCCTTCCTCTTCCCAAGGGATATCCAATGCAGGCCAGCACTGCCAATCTTGCGGCCATCATTGAACTCAGCAAGCAGGGTGCGCTTGTTGAAGCGCGTGACATGCTTGCGCCGTATCTGGAGGATCATCCAGGTGACATTGCGGCCCACAAGCTCTGCGCTGAAATCCATTTCAAGCTCGGCCGCCGCGACGATGGATTTCGTTGCGCGATGCGTGCCTTTGAATTGGATCAGTCCGACATCGACTATGGTCTGGACTGTGCCTTCAACCTCGTCCGCGCCGGTCGGCGCAACGACGCCTTGCGAGTCGCCCAGCTGATTGCCGAGCTTTCCCCCGAGAGCCCCTATCATTGCGATACGCTCGGCACCGTCTTAACCCATTGCGAGGTGCCTGAGAAGGCGATACCTCATTTCAAGCACGCCTGTGCGTTGATCAGCGATTCCCCCCAGTTTCTCTTCAATCTCGCGAGTGCGCAACGCATGGTCGGCGCCGTGAAGGAAGCCGAGGTCAGCCTTGACCGTGCTCTTCTGCTGGATCCCTCCGATGGTGCTGCCCATCTGGCCCGCTCCGCGCTCCGGCGCCAAACCCCCGAAGAAAATCACGTTAAAGAACTGACAGCGGCGCTCGCCTGCGCCGCAAGTGCGAATGAGAAAGTGTCGATTGGCTATGCTCTCGCCAAGGAACTGGAGGATCTCGCACAGTACCCCCAATCCTTCGCCCACCTTGCGGCGGCGTCTCGGTTGCACCGGTCCCAAAGTGCCTACGATGCCGGCCGGGAACTCGGCTTGCTTCGGGCACTGCGCCAGCTTGACTACGGCAGCCTTCTGCAGGGCGGGATCGAATCTGATCCGGGTGCCATGAGGCCGATTTTCGTCGTGGGCTTGCCGCGTTCGGGGACGACCCTTGTGGAGAGGATCATCGGAAGTGTTCCTGGCGTGCGCAGCGCAGGCGAATCAAACGTGCTGGCCGCCGAAGTGTGGCGCGTTGCGACGCGAGATGGGCGCCCCGCCGATCCGCAAGCTGCGCTCGTCGGCGCTGTTCGCAAAGCCGCCGGGGAAATCGGGTCGAACTATGTCAGTTCCTTCGCCGGACGCTTTGACGGTGCTTTCATAGACAAGACGCCGGGCAACTCGATATTCGCTGGCCTGATCAATGCAGCGGTGCCGGGTGCGCGCATTGTCTGTCTGCGGAGAAACGCCATGGACAGCTGCTATGCGATGTACAAGATGCTGTTCTGGGGCGCCTACCCGTTCTCCAACGACCTTGCAGAGCTGGCGGACTACTACGTGGAATGGGATCGCCTGATCCGGAAGTGGGAGGAGGACCTGGGCGATGCCTGGTTGACGGTCAACTACGAAGATATCGTTCGTAATCCCGAGCCGTCGATGCGGCGCATCATCGCGCATTGTTGCCTGCCATGGGACGACGCCTGCCTGCGCTTCCATGAGTTGGACGCTCCAGTCACGAGCGCCAGCGCAGGGCAGGTTACTCGCCCGCTGCATCGCGAATCGGTCGGGTTGTGGCGCAACTACACCACCGAGCTGGGCGAGTTGGCCGATCGCCTCCGCAGCGCGGGAATCGCTGTGGACTAGCTTGAACTATGCAATCCCCAGGCCCCGTCGCAGCGCGATCAGTCGTGCCGCGTTGAAGTTCTTCGCAATGCGGTTCGCCCCCGGAAAGAGGTCGAACCCATGGAATGCGCCCGGAATGACAAGAAGCTCGGTGCTGACACCGGCATTGTTGAGGCGCTGGGCGAAGTCGATATCCTCGTTTGCGAACAGGTCGATCGAACCTACGGCGATGAACGCCGGCGGAAGGCCCCGGAGGTCGGTAACCCTCGCGGGAACTGCCGCAGTAGGGGTCTTTGTCGTGCCCGGGGTCATTCCGAGGAACGATGCCCAGCCCAGCTGATTGTTCGCCGCGGTCCAGACGAGCCGGCCCATCGAGGGCGGGACGGCTCGAGAAGACCCGGTACGGTCGTCGAGCATCGGATAGGTCAGACACTGGAAGGCGATTGGCACTTCTGCGCGGTTCCGCGCGAGAATGGCGAGCAACGCCGCGTGGCCCCCGCCCGCGCTCTCGCCCATGACGCCGATCCGAGTGCTGTCTACCCCCAAGGAGGCCGCATTCCTGTGAAGCCAGCGCAGGCCCGCATAGTTGTCTGCAATTGAACCTTTGTAGGTCGTCTCCGGTGCAAGACGGTACTCGACCGTCACGACGACGCAATCCAGTTCGCGGGCGAGTTCCTGCAGGGACGGGACAGCGGAGCGAGCGGTTCCGAGAATGAATCCTCCTCCGTGAGTGTGGAGGATTGCCGGCCTCCCGCTCCTTCCGGCGGCATTGATGACATACAGGGTGACGGCAGGCTGGCCCGCCAAGCCGGCGACGACCTTCATTTCGGAAGGGATGTCCGCCGCGGGTGCAGACTCATAGGTAGCATAAAGGCGCCTGACCTCCGCAAGCGTCTTCAGCGAGAGGCGCGGCGTGGAGCGCATTTCCTGTAGGGCAGCCGCCGCCGCACCGTGCAGCTCCTCATTCACATTCGCAAGCAGGTCGGCGTCGTCGACTTCGCTGGCCAACGCCTCGAGGGAAAAGGTGCACTGCGCGGCGGCGAGCGAGATGGCTCCCTTGATCAGGGCTCTTCTATCCATCGGTGATCGCCTCGTTCGATTGCGCACGGGTGGTCAAATCGGCTCTTCGGTTCCCCCAAACTCGACCGCTGGCATCGCGGCACAGCCCTACACCGAACGCAGCAATGTCCGAATGTCGGAGCGTGGATTGTCGAGGACTTTCGATTCCCGATCGAAGATCATCGTCGACCGGGACTTTTTCGCATATGCGGGCCACGCGAGATCGGGCAGCGAAGGATTGCCACTTCTCGCGAAATTGACCCAGGCGGCCAGCATCCGGTTGCCCAGCTTGAAGCGGGCGCCACCCGGATCCGCCTCCGCGCGCGCCTGGTCGGTATCCTTCCCATCCCAAGCAGAACCGTAGTACTCGTGCCCCAGCACAAACGGGATCTCAAGGGCATGAGGCGCCCACTTTGCTCCGAAGCACGGGGTTCTCCAGTCGCATCGGTACATGAAGACTGGCGCCCCCGCGCCTGATTGCAGTTCCGCTTGGTGGACTGCTCCTTTCCAATAAGAAAGATCTGTGGACATCTGGACAGCCAAATCGAAGTTGGTCGAATCGGGCGCCGCCTTGCGGTAGAAGGGGATCAGCTCGGCCACGCGTTCCTTGTCGGGTTCGAAAGCCGGGGTGCCATCGACCACCGCGCGCGCGAGGGCTTCATCATCGGCGATGCCCTTTCTAGCCTCGTCGCTCATGTAGATGATGGTCTCATCGCGAGTGCTGCCAAGCAGCAGCGGAATGCTGCGCGTGCCTTCTGGCGCGGTCGTGTGCCAGATTTCCTTGGGGAAATCATCGCAGTCGATGACAGGGGCGTACTTGAGAGACGGGTCGCCTATCCCCGCAGCCTCGTTCATGATTTGCACGCCGCACCCGACCAATACATCCGCGGGAACGGCCTGCAGGGCGTCCATGTCATTGCGTCGGAGGCCAAGGATCGAGAACATGCGGTTCGATGTCGCTTCGGCTTCTTCCCTGCTGCGATATCGAAACACGGAGCCGCTTTGCACGATCGCCCGATGAAACAGGCCCGTGGATGCCGGCATCCCCATGAGCGTGCTGATCTTGGCGCCGCCTCCGGACTGCCCGAACAGTGTGACGTTGTCCGGATCACCCCCAAATGCCGCGATGTTGGTTCGCACCCAATCAAGCGCCGCGATGATATCGAGTTGCCCGGCGTTGCCTGACGCAGCGAACCGCGGGCCTCCATGGGCGCTGACGTCGCTATAGCCGAGGGCCTGGAGCCGGTGATTGATGCCAACTGCGACGATATTCCCGATCCTTGCCAGGTTTCCACAATCATAGAGAGGCGCGCCCGCCGAGCCGAACGTATAGCCGCCACCGTGCAGCCAGACCATGACGGGAAGCTTTGACGTTGGTTGCGCGCTCGCGGGCGACCAGACGTTGAGGGCAAGGCAATCCTCGCTTCCCGGCATGGGATCCAGCCACACCGGAAAGTCGGGATTTGTTTGAAGGCAAGGATGGCCCAGACGCGTCGCGTCACGGACACCTGCCCAGGGCGCCAGTCGTTGGGGCGGCAGGAAGCGATTGCTGCCTGCGGTCGACTGCCCATAGGGGATGCCTTTGAATGCGGTGACGCCCTTGTCAGCGAGGCCCCGCAGCTTTCCGTGTGCCGATTCCACCACAACGCTTCGAGCCCGTACTGCAGCATTGGAGGCTCCAGGGATCGAAATCATGGCCGTCGCTCCGACGCAGTAGCGAAGGACGTCACGCCGGGTCGGTCGGGTACGTTCGACGAGCGGGTCCACGATTCGATGATCGGCCACTGTGATCTTCCTTCTGCCGGGTGCAAGGATATCGTATGATTTAGGTAATTAGACCAGCCAGTCGGTATTTTATCGTAGCGAGTATGCTGCCCGGTCGCAACGTGCCTGACTTGAACGGCAAGCAAGCACACTGGCGCCTGCTCGATCCAGCTGAGCCGCCCTTGGTCGTTAGGTTGTCTGTCGGGAATCGCTCAAGCAGGAAACCATAGCCATGCACATCATCAGCAGATTGGGGCTCCCGGTCGCACGTTGGCTCACGGCGCGCTCTTCCCCGTTGATACTGGCAATAGCCGTTGCCATTGCGGCGCCGGCACTTGGCAGCGAGCCCCCTCAAAGTACGTATTCGACGTCAGTCGTCGCGCGCGGTGTCATGGTTCCGATGCGGGATGGCGTGACTCTCGCAACAGACATCTACACCCCTAGCAACGACGGCGTGAACTCGAGTCCAGGCCGATTCCCGACCCTCTTGCTACGAACGCCATATGGCAAGGCGGATTGGGCCGCTCGCCCGAGCACGACACCCGTGGCATCGATCGCCACGCTTCATCCGGATACGGCGAATCGCCACGGCTATGTCATCGTCTTTCAGGACGTTCGGGGAACCCATGAATCAGGAGGAGTGTTCGAACCGATGCTGAATGAGGGTGCAGACGGTCATGACACCCTTGAATGGATACGAGCGCAGCCTTGGTCCGACGGGCGCATCGCGACGTTCGGCCCCTCTTACATGGGGGGTGTGCAGATGCTGCTGGCGGCTGATCAGTCGAATGGTTTGGTCACCGCTTTCTCTGAGGTTGCCGCAACGGACCAGTACCGGAACGAGTGGGTCTATATGGACGGCGTGTTCGCCTTGTCGACGGGCGCCGCGTGGACATTCGAAATGGCTAAGGGCGCCGTTTCGCGCCAGTCGCCAGCGCAGCAGAGTCTTCTCAACGGCGATTACGCGGACCTGGGAGTCGCGGATTCCAATGCGATGAGCGGCGCAGACTTTGACAAGCTCTTTCGCCGACTGCCCCTGCTGGAAATGCCAGGAGCGCGCCGCGCGCCATGGTGGACCCATTGGCTGGACAACTGGAGCAACCCCGCATACTTCGAGAACAACCAAATGAGTCAGCGCTTTGAACAAGTCACCATACCGATCCTTCATCTCGGCGGCTGGTATGACCTGTTCCTGCGCAACACCTACGAGCACTACCAAGGCATCTCTACGCAAGCGAAGGATCCGGCAGCCCGCGCCAACCAGCGACTGATAATCGGTCCCTGGTCGCATGGAACTTGCGATGGGTGCGAGCAGGGCTCCGAAGTCGACTCAGAGGCGATGCAACTGGCGTGGATGAATCAGTGGTTCAAGGAAAAAAAACATCAATTCTTCGAACACCCGGTCGTACTATACGTGATGGGTGCAAACCGCTGGCGCTCCGAAAGCAGTTGGCCACTTGCAGGAACGAAGCGGACCCGCTACTACCTTCACAGCGAGGGAGGCGCGAATACTGCGAGCGGAAACGGCACTCTCTCCGTCGTAAAGCCGGGCATCGAGCCGCCTGACGAGTTCCTCTACGATCCACGAAATCCTGCACCCACGCTCGGGGGCATTGGCCTCACTGGCAGCCGGGCTGTCCAGAATGACGCCGAGCGCAGGGCAGATATGCTGGTGTTTACTTCACCGGTTCTGTCCGACGACCTTGAAGTGACTGGCGAAGTGAATGCCACGCTGTACGCGGCATCCTCTGCAAGAGACACCGATTGGTGGATCAAGCTTGTTGACGTCGATGAGGACGGAAACGCATTCATCTTGAATCAGGGAGTTGCACGAGCCCGATTTCGCCATTCGCGAACCAAACCAGAACCGTTGACTCCCGGCAAGATCGAGCAGTACAGCATCGACATGTGGGCGACCAGCAATGTGTTCAAGAAAGGTCACCGCATACGTTTGGAAGTGACCAGCAGCAACTTTCCATATGCGGACCGGAACCCTAACGCATTCGTAGACTTGTCAAAGTCTACCGAGCGGGACTTTGTGGCGGCCAATCAAACGGTCTATCACGACCGCGCGCGTTCATCCTATGTAGAGCTTCCGATCATTCCTCGGTCACGGTCCCGCAATTGGATCGAAACGCCATTTCCGAATGCTGCGGCGCCCTGAGGGCCGGGCACCGTGTCGAGCAAGCGCTTGCAGCCCAGTCGGCTGCATTCGACGACGCGTGGTTGAAAGTGGGTCGTCGGCTCGCCACGCGGGACGGCAGCCAGCCCAGTTGCTGGACGGGGAGTCGCGGGCAAGCCCGCTCCTGCAGGGAGCGGGCGAGCGAAGTTCACCCCTGCGCCAGCGCCTTGCGGTGCGCGAGCAGCGGCGGCAGCAGCAATACTAGGCTGGTGCCGAAGCAGGCGATGCACAGCACCTCGGCCGCATCCAGGCCACTCTTGGCGATGATCGGCTCGGAGACGATGGGGCCAAGGCCGAGGCCTTCAAGGCCAGCATGGAAGCCAAGGGCCAGGTGGACCGCGAGGCACTGCCCGGCGCGGTCATTTACCGTGAACGTTGCATGGCTTGCCATGAAGGCAAGGTGCCCAAGGCGCCGCACAAGACGTTCGTGTCGCTCATGGCGACAGA
>CALQLF020000013.1 GCA_943331345.2 Candidatus Planktophila lacus
AGCGGTTTGGATCTGCTGCCCAAATCGGTGCTGTGGTACCGCCAACAGCTGCAATGGCTCGGTGGCGTGGGCATCGTCGTGCTGGCGGTGGCTTTGCTGCCCGTGCTGGGCGTGGGCGGTATGCAGTTGTATCGGGCGGAAACGCCCGGCGCCGTAAAGGACAAGCGCCTTACACCACGCATCTTGCAGACCGCCAAGCGGTTGTCGTTGGTCTACCTCTTGCTCACCGTGGCTTGTGTTGTGGCCTATCGCGCCGCCGGCATGGACGGCTTCGACGCCATCGCCCACGCCTTTTCCACGGTATCGACCGGTGGTTTCTCCACTCACGATGCAAGCCTCGGCTATTTCCACAGTCCGAACATCGAATGGGTAGCCATTCTGTTCATGTTTTTAGGCGGCGTGAACTTCACGCTGCACTTCATGGCGTGGAGTAAAGGCGCCGGGCTGCGACAGTACTGGGATGACCCGGAGTTCCGCGCGTACTGCGGTGTGCTCATGGCGATGGTGTTGTTCATCGCTCTTTACCTGTGGAACCATCAGGTTCACCCTGCGCCCGGCACCACCCTGCGTCATGCCGCCTTCGCTTGGGTGGCCATGCAGACCACCACGGGCTTCATTACTGAAGGCTTTCAGCTGTGGCCGGGTCCCTTGCCGCCGTTGCTCATTCTCGCCACGTTCATCGGTGGCTGCGCGGGCAGTGCTGCCGGTGGCATGAAGGTCATCCGTTGGCAGTTGGTGGCACAGGAAGCACAGGCCGAAATGCGCCGCTTGGTCCACCCCAGCGCCGAGGTGCTGGTGAAGTACGCAGGCCGGCCCGTGGCGCCACGCGTGCTGTCCGCGGTGGCTGGATTTTTTGCGGTCTATTTGCTGCTGTTCGGCGTGCTGATGCTGGCACTGATGATGACCGGCTTGGACCAAGTCTCGGCGTGGTCGGCAGTGGCGACGACGTTGAATAACACCGGGGCCGGGCTCGGCAGCGTTGCGGCCAACTTTCAGCAGCTGACCGACACCGGCCGATGGATTACCGTGGCCGCCATGTTGCTTGGGCGGCTGGAAGTGTTCACGGTACTGGTGGTGTTCACGCCCATGTTCTGGCGGCGCTGAAGTCGGCAGCAAGAGTCGGGAGCAAGCTCCCTCCTACATTGGAAAGGTAGCACCTGTAGGAGCGAGCTTGCTCGCGACTGTCGGCAGCAAGCTGCCTCCCACAAGAAGAGTCGGGAGCAAGCTCCCTCCTACAAGGCGAAGAGTCGGGAGCAAGCTGCCTCCCACAATCCTCCGCCCATGAAAAAGGCCCGGGTGTTGCCACCCGGGCCTGAATCCGCAGTGCGGAATCTCTATGTCTTACATCGTGAAGTTGGCGCCGATGTAGAGACGACGGCCGAACAGATCGAAGTTGTCAGACGACGTGCCGCCGAGCCACAGGGCCGGCTTCTTGTCGAAGGCATTCACGATGCCGCCACGGATGGTCAGGTTCTTCACTGGCGAATACTGCACGGAGAAGTCGTGCTGTATGAAGTTGCCAGTGTCGAAGTAGCGTGCATCCTCATAGACGTCGTCGTTACCAGCGAGGGTCGTCTGGTCGATGATCCGCTGCGACTTCTGCCAGTCCATCTTCCAACGGAGCCCCAAATTCTCGGTCAACACCCAGTCGAGCGTTGATGAGAAACGCATGCGCGGGTAACCAATGAACTTGGAGTTCTGGAACGACTCGCTGGGGTTGCTGATATTCAGGTAGTCCTGAGCATCCAGCAGGTAGTTACCGCTGAGGTGGTAACCGATGCTGCCCAAGTTCTTGCCCATCACGGTTGGGAGCTCCGTGTTGTACAGGAACTGGAAGTCCACGCCTCGCGAGACCAGCTTCGCGTAGTTGACGGAGCCCTGAATGAAGTCGATGACCGCATAGGGATTGGCCGCCGAAGCGCCGCCACGCGTGATGGTCGAGCAGATGGCGGAGTTCAGCGTTTCACCGCTGACGCACTGGTTAGCCGCCGTCTGCGCGCTGACCGATGCGATGACATCCTTGATCTCGATCTCGTAGAAGTCCGCGATGAAGGTGGCCTTCGGCAGGAAGCGCGGCGAATAGATGACCGACGCCGTGTGGGTGTCAGAGACTTCCGGCTTCAGGAAGGGGTTACCTGCGTTGTTGCCTGGCACACCACTGGTGTAGGTGATAACCGTGCCTGCCGGAATACCCGCCGCCACGCAATTACGCTCGCGGTTTGCCCGGACCGTGGTATCCGTGAGGGCGGAAATGACCGTGGCGCTGCAAGGGTCGACAAACCCGTTCGCGAACGTCTGGGTGGGTGGGCGGAAGTTTTCTGCCAGGTTGGGAACACGCACTGCGCGCCCCGAGGTTGCCCGGAAGGTAACGTCGCTGACGGGGCGCCAGATGAGGTTGTAGTTGTAGGTGTCCACCGAGCCGACCGTGGTGTAGTCAGACTGGCGGAACGCACCACCCAATTCCAGCGTCTCGGCGAGGAACTTGCCTTTCAGCAAGGGCACGCGGATTTCCCCGAACACTTCCTTGGTGGTGTACTTGGCCTCCGGGAAGTCCGGGCCCGTGTTCAAGAACAGGAGGCGGTCGCCGGTGGACGTCGAGCGACCAATGGACGAGGTGGCCTCCTTGCGCCATTCGCTACCGAGTGCGAAGCCCATCGGGCCGGCACCCCAGAAGTCGCCGATGTCGCCGGAGACGAAGCCCAGCACGTCGTCTTGGGTGTTCTTGTCCTGCACGTTGATGGTGGCACCAAAGTACTCCATGGCAGCGGCGGAATAGCCGCCCTCACCAAACACGCGCGAGGGGACGCAGCCGGCGATTTCCGGATTGGTGGGGCTATAGTTACCGCCACGCAATTGGTCCGGGACGGCGATGCCTTGCGCGAGCAGCAACTTCACGCGGCAGACAATTTCGCCGGGTTTGCCGCTGACCAAGCCGGCGGTATCCACGACCGCATCGACCGAGTGCTTGAAGCGCATCACGTCCACGGCAGTTTCGTAGTTGACGTTCTTCAGTTCACCATGCGTGAAGCTGAGTTCGTAGGAAACGTTCTTGACGGCGCCGACTTCCGGGAACGAACCGCGGATACCAGCCACGTAACGAGTCAGTTCCTTTTCGTTCAACTGGCTGCGCGAAGGGCCGAAGATGCTCAAGCGGGCGCGCGGGTCGGAGACCGTGGCGCCGGTGGGTACGCCTGCGGTGGTGAACGTGGCGCGGCGGTTGGCCAGAATGGCAGCCTTGACCGCGGGGTCGAGGTAGGCGTTGTCGAGGCCGATGTTGAAGCTGGAGGTGCCGAACACGCGGCTGTCGGTGTTCGCAGCAATGTTCACGATACCGATGTCAAAGAACGTCTGCTGACTTTCGTCATAGGTAGATTCAGTGACGTACTTCATTTCACCGAAGATTTGTGCATTTTCGGTGATGTCGAAGTTGAAACCACCCTGCCAACGATCGTTCTTCGAGCGCGGCAGACGGCTGAACTGGCTGAATTCGGTGTTGATGTTGAGACCATCGCCGCCGACGTTGTTGGAGCGCGAACGGCCGACCATATTGCGCATGGTGCCGAAGTTGGCCAGACGAGCCGCACCGTTGGGGGCGAACTGGTAGGTGAGGCCGGGTTCGTTGATGATGCACAGCGCGTTGATCGAGCCAGTTGTGCCGGCCGGGCAGCGTTGGTTGGGAATGTTGAGAGCTGCGTTGGGAGCCATATCGCTCACGAGCGTCAGGGTGCCGCCGCGGGAACGTGACAGGTTGCGGATGCCGCTGACCAGCACGTTGTCGACGACGCCGTCGGACGGGGCACTGGCAGGGTCGAAGTCGCGGGCGAGGAAGCCCCAGGCCTGTGCGCGCCAAGGGATGTCGCTGTCGCGGACCTCGTCGTTCGCTTCGCGCTCGTACGAACCATAGACGTTCAGGCGACCATCGAAGAAGTTGTGCCCGGCCAAGACCGAGATGCGGTCGTTGCTTTGGCCATCGCTGTTGATTTCGGCACGCGTAGCGTCGACTTCCACGCCGGAGAAATTGCGGCGGAGGATGAAGTTGACCACGCCCGAAACGGCGTCTGCACCGTACTGGGCCGAGTTGGCACCGGTCACCAGTTCCACGCGCTCGATGAGCAGGCGGGGGATGGTGTCGACGTCTACGGCCAACGAACCGGAAGAGGAACCGACATGGCGACGGCCATCGACCAACGTCAGGGTGCGGTTGGAACCAAGATCGCGCAGATTGAGCAGGGACAAGCCACCGTCGTTCAAGCCTGAACCCGTGGTGTCTTCCGGCACAATCGAGCCGGACAGTGCCGGCACGTCCGCGAGGACGTCGATGATGTTGCCCATGCCCGTGTTCGTGAGGTCGGCACGGCTGACTTGAATCAGGGGAGTCGGTGCCGACGCCGCAGTACGGCGAATGCGCGAACCGGTCACCACCACTTCGGTGAGCTCCTGGTCCTTGGCGGCGTCCAATTTGCTCGGCGTGGTGGCTTCGGCGGCCGCCAGCTCTTCCGCGGGCGCGGCGTAAGCCGCAGCGGAGGCAAGGACTGCAAGGATGCACGCGCCAAGCACGGTGGCTTGCGGGTGACGTCGGCTAATCATCATGGCTATCTCCCCGTATTGTTGTACACGCGCAACATCTGTGGTTTGCGCAGTACTTCGATGCTGCCACAGGTTTCATGCGAATGAAACATGCAATGCAGCATTTGTACGGGAACTTTTTGTGCAGGACAGACTCTGAGGGTGCTGCTGCAAACTGCGTTTGTTAGTGCGGCAAATTCTCCAGTGCCTGCTGGATTTTTTGCGCGTTGGCTGCCAGCACCTCCGCCTCCGCCTTGCGCTGCGCGTGTCCGCCGTAAGCTCGATCCGGCCAGCGCGGGATGACATGGAAGTGCAAATGGAACACCGTCTGCCCGGCGGCGGCCCCGTTGAACTGCGCCACCATCACGCCGGGGCAACCGAAGGCCTGCGGCGCCGCCTGTGCCAAGCGTTGCACCACGGCCATGGCAGCAGCGACGGAAGCCGGTGGTGTGTCCAGCAGGTTCTCGCCCGCTATCTTCGGCACTACCAAAGTGTGCCCTTCGCTCTGCGGCATGATATCCATGAAGGCCAGCACGTCGGCGTCTTCATAAACCTTCACGCAGGGCAGTTCCCCACGGATGATGCGCATGAACAGATTATTCGGGTCGTAGGCCATGTTGGTACTTTCCGTAGGCTTGCCCACCGAGGGCTTTCAAGGCGCAGTATAGGCTGCATGTCAGGGTCCACGGTGCGCCGGTCGGCGTGCGCAGGGCGGGTAGGCATGGCGGCCAGAACGGCCGGAAGGAAACGCAAATGAACGCACAGGTGTCGACGGACAAACTGCTGGAAGACTTGCGAATGGTGGTGGAGGACGCCGAAGCCTTGCTGAAGGCCACCGCCGGTCAGGCGGGAGAGCGTATTCAGGAGGCACGCGGTCGTGCCGAGGCTTCGGTGCGACAGGCCCGCGAACGCATCGGTACGCTCGAGCAAGACTTGGCCGGGCAAGCCCGTGCCGCTGCCCGCGAGGCGGACCTCTACGTGCGCGACAACCCTTGGCAAGCCATTGGTGTAGCCGCAGGCGCTGCGTTCCTCATCGGCTTCCTGGCAGGCCGCAAATGACCGAACCGGCTGGCGGCGGCTTGCTGGATTCGCTACGGCGCATGCTGGCGACCCTGCTGGCGCTGGCAGCCACGCGGCTCGAGCTGGTCACTACCGAACTGGAAGAAGAAATGCACCGCCTCGCGCGGTTGCTGCTGTGGTCCGTGGCTTCGTTGTTGGCTGCCAGCCTCGCGCTGCTGCTAGGCGCGGTCACCATTATCGTGGCTTGTTGGGATAGCTACCGTCTGGCTGCCGCTGGCGGTCTGACGTTGTTGTTTACGGTCGCCGCGTTGGTCGGCTGGTGGGTGGTGCGTCGTCAATTGCGCGAACGCCCGCCGTTGCTCGCCGCGACGCGCCAGGAACTGGCGCACGACCAAAACGCCATCGTTGGTGGGTCGTCGGCGTTACGGCGTGATGGCGCCCCGCACACTGGGCCAGGTGAGGGCCTGTGAGCAGGTCGACAGTGCGCCAACCATTCCGGCGTAGCAGCCTGCAACAACGCCGTGAACTGCTGCTGGAGCGCAGTCGGCTCCTGCGCGCCGAGTTGGCCGGGCAGTCCAGCGCGCTGCGCGAGCGCTTTGCTGGTACGGAGCACGCGCTCGGGCTGGCGCGGGCGGCCACGCGCAAGCCGGTGTTGCTGGCCGCTGCGGCGGCAGCTTTGCTGGTGTTGAAGCCGGCGCGCGCGCTGCGCTACATCACGCGCGGTGCCATGGCAGTGTCCTTGCTGCGGCGCTTATTGGGGTGGATGGACCGCGAACCGCGGTAGCATTTGCGCGGTAGCATCTGCCTCCGGTTTTCCTGGTCGTTCCCCTCGTCCTTCCCTTTGCCGAGCCCCGCATGAATTCCACCGTTACCACCGCGCCTCCTGTTGCCCCCATGGGCGTGGTCATCCTGCCCGTGACCCCGTTCCAGCAGAACTGTTCGCTGGTGTGGTGCACGCGCACCATGCAGGCGGCGCTGGTGGACCCGGGCGGTGAGGTGGATGCCTTGCTGGCCGAAGTGGCGAAGCGCGGGCTTACCTTGCAAAAGGTGCTGCTAACGCATGGCCATCTGGACCATTGCGCCGGAACGGCCGCCGTGCGTGCGCGCACCGGTGTTCCCGTGGAAGGTCCGCAGCGAGAGGATGATTTCTGGATTCAGCAGTTACCCGAAAACGCGCGCAACTATGGCTTTCCGCCCGCCGAAGTTTTCACCCCGGACCGCTGGCTCGAAGACGGCGAGACGGTGACGGTGGGCGACTTGGTGCTGGATGTGGTGCATTGCCCGGGCCACACGCCGGGCCATGTGGTGTTCATCCATGCGCCTTCGCGCGTGGCCTTCGTGGGCGATGTGCTGTTCGCGGGCTCCATCGGTCGCACCGATTTCCCGCGTGGCAACCACGCGGACTTGCTCGCCTCCATCCGCGGGAAACTGTTCCCCTTGGGCGACGACATCCGCTTCGTGCCAGGCCATGGCCCTACTTCCAGCTTTGGCGCCGAGCGTCGCAGCAACCCCTACGTGGGCGCCGCCGCGCGCTAGCGCCGCTTGCTGAACCGCTAGCGGACGTAGTGGTCGATGAGCAGTGCGGCGAACAGCAGCATGAGGTAGTAGATGCTGTAGCGAAACGTGGCCATGGGCAGGTTCGGCTGCACGGGCGGGCGCCACATGCGCCACGCGTACCACAGGAAGACCGCGTTCAGTGGCACCAGCGCCGCCAGATACAGCCACCCGCACATGCCGGTAAGAAAGGGCAGCAAGGTGACTAGCACCAACAACACCGTGTACAGCCACACGTGCAAGCGCGTGAAGGCCACGCCGTGCGTGACCGGGAGCATAGGAATATTTACCTTCGCGTAGTCGTCGCGACGCGCGATGGCCAGCGCCCAGAAATGCGGGGGCGTCCAAACGAAAATGATGAGTACCAGCAGCAGGGCATGCGGGTGGATCTCACCGGTCACCGCTGTCCAGCCTAGCAGTGGCGGTGCGGCGCCGGCCAAACCACCGATGACAATGTTCTGCGGCGTGGCACGCTTCAGCCACACGGTGTAGACGATGGCGTAACCGATGAGCGAGAAGAAGGTGAGCACTGCAGTGAGCGTATTCACCAAGGCCACCAGCACCACCATCGACAGCAGGCCGATGCACAGCGCGAACAGCAAAGCTGCGCGAGCGGTGAGCGAACCGGTGGGCAAAGGACGGTTCATGGTGCGGCCCATGTCGGCGTCGATGTTCGCATCGATGACATGGTTGATGGCGGCGGCAGAGGCAGCGGCCAGCCAGATGCCGGCGGTACCGAACAGCAACGGTTGCCAAGGCACCATGCCCGGCACTGCGAGGAACATGCCTACCACCGCGGTGAAGGCAATGAGCATGACCACCTTGGGCTTCGTAAGTTCGTAAAACTCTTGCCAACGCGGGCGACGCGGCAGCGCAGCAGTATCGCCGGTCACGCGCGCGCCCCTTCTTGCGGCCACAGGTAACGTGCCAAGGCCACCATCGACAACAACAGCAGCGCAGCGCCGGCGTTATGGGCCGTGCCGAGCCACAACGGGAACCCACGCAAGATAAGGTTCGCGCCTATCAGCCATTGCAGCAGCAGGGCTGCCGCCACGCCGAGCGCAGCGAAGCGCAATTCGGCGGACTGCGCTCGGCGCCACGCCAGCAGCGCCAGCCAGCCCAAGAGCAAAGCCACCACGACGGCGCCTATGCGGTGCGTGTAGTGAATGGCGGTACGCGCTGCCGTGGACAGCACGCCACCTTCATAGTCGACGCCGAGACCGCGCCACAGGACGAAGGCTTCGCTGTAGTCCTTCTCGGGCCAATAGCTGCCCTGACAGGTCGGGAAATCCGGGCAGGCCACGGCGGCGTAGTTGGTAGAGGTCCAGCCGCCGAGGAACAATTGCACCAGCAACGCGGCAAAGCCAACCACCCACCAGCGCCGCACTTGGCGTTCTGATGCTTTGGCCTCGCGTCGCTCCGGCACAAGCGAAAGCCACCACAGTAGCGACAGCGTGGTGAGGCCGCCCAGCAAGTGCGTGGTGACGATGATGGGCTTTACCTTCCACAACACCGTGAGTGCCCCGAACACGCCCTGCAAGATGACGATGGCGAGCACTACCCAAGGCAACACGCGTGGTTGAGCAGGGTCGCGGCGGTTCCGCCAACTGTAGACCGCGAGACCGATGATGATCAGGCCGAGCGTGGTGGCGATGTAACGATGCACCATCTCGTTCAGCGCCTTCTGGTAATTGAAGGGCTTGAGTGGTGTGGCGGCATTGATGGCGTCGACGTCCTGAACCTGCGCCGGATGCAGTTCGCCGTAGCAGCCCGGCCAGTCCGGGCAACCTAGCCCGGCGTCGGTGAGGCGCACCCAGGCGCCCACGACCACGACGATGAACGCCAGTGTGGCGGCGCAAAGTGCCGCACGCCGGAACCAGACGAGGCCAGTGGAAGTTTCGCTATTAGCTTTGGCGTTGCGCATGAAAGTTCAGCCGATGGAAGACAGACCGAGCAGCTTCTTCAGGTCTTTCTGTAGGCCCTTGTTCTCGAAGTTGGCGGGGTAGTGCAGCACCAGATTGGCATGCGGGTCGGTCAGGTAAAGGTGGAGGCCCTGGGTGCCTGCGGCTTTTGACAGCGCGGTGGCCAGTTCGGTTGCAGCGGCCGTTTCGAGGCTGACGATGGTGAGCCCCTGGAGGCTGTCTTTAGCGGATGCAGGCAGTGGTGCAGTGGTGTTCCGCGTCAGCAGTACGCGCGTTACGCGCGCGCTGTCGGCCTTTAGCAGCGTGCGCACCTGGCGGATGCGGTAGAGCATATCGCCGCAGGCGGCGTCGCATTGTTCTGCTACCACGACCAGCGCCCACTTGTCGGGAACCAATACGCCAGCGGGCATGGGCTGCGCCGGGCTGACCAGTTCGCCATGGTTCACGCGGCCTTGAGGACCGGCGCCGAATCGGTACAACAGCGAGGCAACGAGCATGGGGCCGAAGAATAGACAGGCCAGCAGCACCAGCATGCGGCGCGAACGGGCTTGGGCAGCGAGGTCGATGGCGGGTTCTTGCGACATGGTTCGGCTCACTCAGTTCTTCGGCTTCAAGGCGGTCCAGCCCCACAACAACACCAGCGTCACGGCCAACGCCCACCACTGGATGGCATAGCCGAGGTGGCGCTCCGGCCCAAAGGACAAGGTTGGCACATCCTCTCGGACAAAGCCGTCTGGCTCGGCGCCGTCCAGCAGCAGGACAAGAGGGTACACCGGCCTGCCGACGGCTGCGGACACCGCGGCAGCATCAGGATAATTCATGACGCGGGGCTGGTTGTCCGGGACAGGGCTGAAGGCGGCTGGGGCCTCGCGGAGCGCGGCCTGACGGAAATGGTCGAGGCGGCCTTGCACTTGGCGGCCAGTACCGCTGACGGCGACGTCTGGTAGTTCCTCCCGGGCGTTGCCCGGCAGCGGCACCCAGCCCCGGTCAACCATGAGAGCGCTACCGTCGGCCAAGAGGAGGGGTGTCAGGACGCGGTAGCCGGCCGCACCGGCATGGGTTTGGTTGTCCAGCAGCACTTGGCTGCCCGGCAGGTATGCGCCGTTGGCAAAAACCCGCTGGAATTGTGCGCTGGCGTTCGTATTGGTGCCATTGTTCGCCCCTTGGCCGGCACCCGCATTAGCACCGGTGTTGCCAGTGGGTGCCGTGGGCAGCGCGACCGGCGCCACCAAAGCTTGGCTAGCCCAGCGGTCGAGCAGGGCCTGCTTCTCGGCGGCCCGGTTCCACTGCCAATGCCCGAGCCATAGCAGCAACGCCAGCAAGGGCAGCATCACTAGCGTGGGCAGCAAGCTTGGGCGGAAGACTCGGCCGTGGAAGGGGGAGCGCACTATACTGGTGCCTTGTGTTGCGGGGGCCAGGGGGCCCGGAGGAAAAAAGTGGAACTATTCCGTCTTGTGGTTGTGCTGATGCTGGTGGCTATTGTCTACAACCTCGGCTCAGCGCTGTTTTCCTTGAGCCGCAGCAATCGCGACGCTTTGGTGGATGGTCGCAAGATGGTGCGGTCACTCACTTGGCGCATCAGTCTTTCGGTCGGCTTGTTCGGGATGTTATTCCTGGCTTGGCACTTCGGCTGGGTGCAGCCGCACTCGTTAGGTGGACGCTGAACCCTTCCGACTACCTAACCACTCACTGAAAAGGGCCGCATCAGCGGCCCTTTTCATTTGGTTTGTCGTTTCGTCGGCCGGGGGTGCAGCCCCCGGCGCTACTGGCCTTACAGCCAGTAGACGAAGATGAACAGGCCGAGCCAGACCACGTCCACGAAGTGCCAGTACCAGGCCACCGCTTCGAAAGCGAAGTGACGTTCCGGAGTGAGGTGGCCCTTCATCGTGCGGAACCACACCACCAGCAGCATCAGCGCGCCGAGGCACACGTGGAAGCCGTGGAAGCCAGTCAGCATGAAGAAGGTGCTGCCGTACACACCCGTGGACAGCTGCATGCCGAGCTCCGTGTAGGCGTGGTGATATTCCTCCGCCTGGAAGCCAACGAACAGGAAGCCCAGCAGGAAGGTGATCGCCAGGAACACGTTCAGCACACCGCGCTTGCCAGCCTGCAGGGCGTGGTGTGCGATGGTGAGAGTGACACCCGACGTGAGCAGGATGAGCGTATTGAGCGCGGGCAGACCCATGGCCGGCACGATTTCATAGGTGCCATCGGCGCGCGGGCCAAGGGCTGCCGGACCATTGGTCGGCCAACCGCCGGCGTAGTCCTTGAACAGCACCAAGTGCTCTACAGCGCCCTTGACGCCGTCACCGGCCAACCAGGGCACGCTGAGCTGGCGTGCATAGAACAGGGCGCCGAAGAAGGCCGCGAAGAACATCACTTCGGAGAAGATGAACCACATCATGCCCATGCGGAAGCTGCGGTCCACATGGAGGTTGTAGATGCCTTCTTGGTTCTCGCGGATGACCGTGCCGAACCAGCCGATGAACAGCGTGGCCAGCATGGCAAAGCCCACGGCCAGTACCGACGTACCGGCGCCGTTGCCTTCCATGGTGCCGACGGCGCCCAGCATGACCGTGAACAGGGTGACCGAGCCGAAGATCGGCCAGGGGCTCCCGTGGGGGATGTAGTACTTGTCGCCTTGCGGCGCGTGCGTGTTGGCCATCTTCAATGACTCCCTACTCGAAGGTCTCTTCAACTTCAGCGTGCGGCAGCCACGCGGGGCTGCTCGTACATTGCGTAACTCAAGGTCACCCGGTCGACATCGACCGGCAGGTCGCGGTCTACCACGAACCTTACTGGCAGATTGCGCGTCTCTCCCTTGCGGAAGGGCTGCGGCGTGAAACAGAAGCATTCCGTCTTACGGAAGTGCTGCATGGCCACGGAAGGCGCGATGCTCGGCACTGCCTGCCCGACCGTGTCATGACCGGAAAGGTTGGCGGCGCTGAACTCCGCCGAGTACAACTTGCCGGGATGCACTTGCATGGCGGCTAGCTTCGGCGCGAAGCGCCAGGTGCCGTTGTCGGGCACGCTAGCGATAAATTCAACCGTCACGAGGCGGTCTTCCTGTGGATGCTCGGCAACCGCCGTGGCTTTCTGCCCGGTCCAGCGGTTCCCGACCTCCCACACGGAGCAGAGGACGTCATAGAGCGGCACCAAGGCAAACCCGAAGGCGAAGCTGCCCGCCGCGAACAGCACTAGCCTTCCAGCCAGCGCGCGGTTCGAGGTGGGCGGCTTGCTGGCGGGTCCGTTCAAGGGCTCGTTCAAGGGCGCGGCCCGTGCGGGACCATGGTGTACGTATAGAGGATGAAGCCCACATAGAACCCTACCGCCACCACCACAAGGGTGATGACGGTACGGCGGATGCTGCGCTGTCTCTCGACGTCTTGCATGGTCCTGCCTGCTACCGGTTTACTTGATGACCGGCGGTGTTTCGAAGGTATGGAACGGCGCCGGCGAGGGCACGGTCCACTCCAGACCTTCGCTATTCGTGTCGTCCCAGACGCGTGCGGAAGCCTTCGGGCCGCCACCACGCACCGACTTGAGGACGATCCAGACGAACATGACCTGCGACAGACCGAAGGCGAAGCCACCGATGGACGCCACCATGTTCCAGTCCGCGAACTGCACGTTGTAGTCCGGGATGCGGCGCGGCATGCCGGCCAACCCCAAGAAGTGCATCGGGAAGAACAGGACGTTCACCGAGATGGTGGACAGCCAGAAGTGCCACGTGGCCAGCTTCAGGTCGTACATGTGGCCGGTCCACTTCGGCAGCCAGTAGTAGACGCCCGCCATGATGGCGAACACCGCGCCCGGCACCAGCACGTAGTGGAAGTGCGCCACCACGAAGTAGGTGTCGTGATACTGGAAGTCCACCGGGGCAATGGCGAGCATGAGGCCCGAGAAACCGCCGATAGTGAACAGGAACAGGAAGGCCAGCGCGAACAGCATGGGCGGTTCGTAGCTGATGGACCCGCGCCACATGGTGGTGGTCCAGTTGAACACCTTCACGCCCGTGGGTACGGCGATGAGCATGGTGGACAGCATGAAGAACAGCTGGCCGGCCAGCGGCATGCCCACCGTGAACATGTGGTGCGCCCAAACGATGAACGACAGGAACGCGATGGAACCCGTGGCGTACACCATCGACTCGTAGCCAAACAGCGGCTTGCGCGAGAAGGTGGGGATGACTTCGCTCACGATGCCGAAAGCCGGCAGGATGAGGATGTACACCTCGGGATGACCGAAGAACCAGAAGATGTGCTGAAACATCACCGGGTCGCCGCCGCCGGCCGGGTTGAAGAACGCCGTGCCGAAGTAGTGGTCGGTGAGCAGCATCGTCACGGCGCCGGCGAGCACCGGCATGGTGGCGATGAGCAGGTAGGCGGTGATGAGCCAAGTCCAGCAGAACAGCGGCATCTTCAGCAGGTGCATGCCAGGCGCGCGCATGTTCATGATGGTGACGACGACATTGATGGCGCCCATGATCGAGCTGATGCCCATCATGTGGATGGCGAAGATGGTCAGGCCAAAGCTGTCACCGGCCTGCAGCACCAGCGGCGGGTAGAGCGTCCAGCCACCGGCGGGGGCGCCGCCCGGCAGGAAGAACGACAACAGCAGCAGTGTGAAGGCGAAGGGTAGGATCCAGAAGCTGTAGTTGTTCATGCGCGGCAGAGCCATGTCCGGCGCGCCGACCTGCAGCGGAATCATCCAGTTGGCGAGGCCCGTCCAAGCCGGCATGACGCCGCCGAAGATCATGACCAGCGCGTGCATGGTGGTCATGCTGTTGAAGAAGCCCGGGTCGACGAACTGCAAGCCCGGCTTGAACAGCTCGAGCCGAATGACCATGGCCATCGCGCCGCCAATGAAGAACATGATGAGCGCGAACACCAAGTACATCGTGCCGATGTCTTTGTGGTTCGTCGCGAAAAGCCAGCGACCAATGCCCGCGGGTGCGTGGTTGTGGTCGTGGTCGTGCCCGTCGTGGGCGTGTGCTTCTGCGTGTGCCATTTTTAGCAACTCCAACAATAACGGTTACAGCGACGCCGTCGTGGCGGCGGTCGCGGTGGCAGCAGCCGGCTGCTGAGCAGCCAACCAAGCGGCGAAGTCCTGCTTCGTCTTGACGACGACGACGATGGGCATGAAGCCATGGTCGCGGCCGCAGAGCTCGACGCACTGGCCGCGGTAGGTGCCTTCCTTGCCTTCGTCGACCTGGATCCACATCTCGTTCACGAAGCCAGGGATAGCGTCGCGCTTCATGCCGAGCTGTGGCACCCACCAAGCATGGATGACGTCGTTGCCGGTGAGCAGGAGGCGCACCTTCACGCCGCTCGGGATGACCAGCGGATGGTCCACGTCGAGCAGGTAGTTCTCGACCTTGTTCGGGTCGAGGCCGCTGCCGAGCTGACGGGTGAAGTTCGAGTTCTCTTCCAGCGCGGAGTAGTAGCTGACGCCGCTGATGGGGGTTTCCGTCTTGCCATCATTTTGGCTGAGGTATTCGTACTGCCACTTCCACTGGTAGCCGGTGGCTTTCACGGTGAGGCCGCTGTTGCGCGTGTCCTCGATGATGACCAAGCCCTTGGTAGCCGGCACGGCCAGTGCCACGAGGATGATCACCGGGATGATGGTCCAGATGATTTCAGCCTTGGTGCTGTGAACGATGCTGGTGTCCGGCACGGCGCCTTGCGACTTCCGGAACTTCACCATCGAATAAATCATGGCACCGAACACCACCACCGCGATGCCCACGCACACCCAGAGGGTGAGCATGTGCAAGTAGTGGGCCTGCTGGCTGATGGGCGTGACGCCCACTGGCAGGTTCAATGAACTCTCCGGGTGGCCGAAGGCGGCCGCGGAGATGGCCAGGCCGGCCAGCCCTGCGGCGGCGGCGAGCTTCTTCTGAATGGACATCGACGCTCTAGCTCCCTGTGTTTCCCGCTACCAGCAACATTGGCTGCACAAGCATTGGGTGAGCACGGTTCCCGCGGAGCGGAAAGAGGTGCTAACCACGCCGGTGCGGCCGCTGGCTTTAGACAGGAGCCAGCCGGGGTGCCGGCTCCTTAGATTCGCCCATTGTAACCCTCGCTTGAGGGCGAGGGGCCAGCCGGAAAATGTAAAAAATTCCGGACAAACTTTATGGGCGCCGGAAAGGTACGCCGCAGCGCAAAAAAACGCAACTCAAATAGGCGTTTTTCCTTATGTTCTACAAGCACTTGAAGGGGCTTTGTCGAAGCCGTCCAGTACCGTTGTGGGGTGACCGTGGCAGTTCGCCGCAAACTGCGGCAGGATGAAGTGCACCTTCAGGGGAAATGAATGAGCGAGTTCACCGACCATTGGGCCTTGGGCAAAGCCCGCGTGCACCGTGTGGAGGAGTGGAGTGGTCCGTTCCTGACGCCGCAACTGCTCTTCGCCGGCTTCGATGCTGCGGCCTACGCCGAGTGCAAGGAAGCGGTTCCCGCGGCCTATTTGGACGCCGCCAGCGATGCGTTGCAGGCGCGTCTGCAGAGTTGGGTGGTGGAGCACGAGGGTCAACGCATTCTCATCGACACCGGCGCCGGCAACGACAAGGTGCGTCCAGGCATTCCGCTGTTTGGCGGGCTGCAGACACCGTTTCTGGAGCGTTTGGTGGCGGCCGGCTTCGCCCCGGAGGACATCGACCTGGTGGTCTGCACCCACTTGCATGTGGACCATGTGGGCTGGAATACGCACCTGGTGGGCGGCACTTGGCAACCCACTTTCCCCCGCGCCCGCTATGTGTTCCCGCTGGCCGATGCCGAGTACTGGGACCCGCGCCGCAGTCACCTGTACCCGGCGAAGACCGGCGAAGCAGTGAACCGGGGCTTTTTCGAGGACAGCGTCCGGCCCATTTTGGAGGCAGGCCGCGCGGAACTCGTGCAGGGGTCCGTGGAGCTTCTGCCTGGCCTACGGCTTGACCCGGCGCCCGGCCATACGCCCGGAAGTACGGTGATAACGCTGGAAAGTGGCGGCGAACGTGCCATGTTCGTCGGCGATGTGGTTCACCACCCGCTGCAGGTCTGGAACCCGGACTGGAACAGCATTTTCTGCGAGGAGCCGGCCCAGGCGCGGGCCACGCGGCGCGCCGTGCTGGAGCGCGCGGCTGACCTCGAGGCTGTGCTGGTGCCAGCGCACTTTGCGGGGCAGCACCGCACCCGTGTGAAGCGGACGCCGGATGGCTTGCGTCCGGTGGGGCTGGACGGGGTCGGGTTGTAACACTCGGGCCGCAAAGTTCGAGCGGCAGGCCGCCCGGCTCAGGGCAGCCGCAGATACCCGGCGGCAGCGGCCACACGTGCGGCGAGCGCGGGCTGCGCCAAGGGCGGTACCACGCCGAGGCACGGGGCCGGCAAGTGGCGGTGCAGCGCCGCTACATTGTCGTCCAGTCGGCTGAACTGCGGGTCGATGCGGTTGCCGACCCATCCTGCCAGTCGAAGCCCACGCGCGGCGATGGACTGGGCGGTAAGTAAGGCATGGTTGATGCAGCCCAAGCGCAACCCGACTACCAGCACTACAGGCAACTGCAGGTGAACCGCTAAATCGGGGAAGAAGCGGTTGTCGTCGATGGGCACCTGCCAACCCCCGGCGCCTTCCAGCAGCGCGAAATCGCGATCTTGGGTCAGTTCCGCCCAAAGTTCCGCTAGCAAATGAAAGTCCACTGTTATGCCGGCCTCGGCTGCCGCGATGTGCGGCGCGATGGCAGGTGCGAACGCGTAGGGGTTCACGGCGGCGTAGGCAGGCAGCGGCGCGCTGGTTTCTGCCAAATGCGCTAGCGCATCTTCGTTCCGCAGCCCGTCCGGGGTGGCCTCGCAACCCGAGGCGATGGGCTTCATGCCGACGGTGCGCAGCCCGCGCAGGCGCGCTACCCGCAGCAGGGCGGCGGTGCACAGCGTCTTGCCCACCTCCGTGTCTGTGCCGGTAACGAAGTAGGCGGCGAGTTGGCTCATGGGCGCCGCCGCAGGCTGGAGAGCGGCACGACCACCTCGGCTACATTGGCATTGCCGCCGCGCTTGCCGCGGATGGCGTCGCCGGTAGGCACCCAAGCATGTCCGTAGATCACCTCACAAGTCACGGGTAGCCGGCCGGAGGCATCGCGGTGAATTTCGTAGGCGTCGCTCAAGGCATCGATTCGTGCGCGGCCGGTCAGATGGGCCGCACGGTCCTTGCGCCGGTTGGTGGCGCCAAGCGCGCGCAGGTCCGCGAAGAGCGCGGCGGTACCCGAATAGGTTAGGCGGTGTTGGTCACGGTCCAGCACGGGGTCGGCGAAGCCGGCCTGCTGCAGGCCGCGTGCCAGTTCCGGCATGTCGGTGAATTCCAAGACGCGCGGCGTGTCGTCCACGGCTTTGGAGGCAGCACGCAATTCATGGAGCGTGTCGGGGCCGAGCGTAGCGAAGGCAAACAAGCCACCCGGGCGTAACACGCGGCGAACTTCGGCGAACAGCGCATCCGGGTCGGCTATCCACGGCAGCAACAGACTGGCAAAGACCAGGTCGGCGTGTGCCGCCGCGTAGGGCAGGGCACAGGCGTCTGCTGCCAGCAGTTCGCCCAATGGGTTTGCGCGTACCTGCGGCGTTGCTGCCGCCAGCATGCCGGGTGCGGAGTCGATGCCGATGACGCGAGCTTGGGGTGGCTTGGGCCCGAGGCCAAGCAATGCCTTGGCGCGTTCTTTCAATGGCTGCGGCGGCGCATAACGCTCGAGCAAGGCCGCGGTGCCTTTGCCCGTGCCGCAGCCCAAATCCAGCACTACGCTTGGTTGTAGTTGCACTACCTCAAGCCGGTCCAGTAGCTCGGTGCGCACCAAGTCTTGCAGCACGGCCACGCTGTCGTAGCCTGCAGCGGCTTGGCTGAAGCGGCGTTGGCCGGTTGCGGTGTCGAGTTGGTAGGGCTTCGGCATGGCGGCAAGTGTAGGCGCAGTCGGTCGGCAGGCAGCTTTCGCGTGCGCCCTTCAGGCCGCCAGACCACTGCGGGGCAGCACGGCGGCTAACCCGTCGAGTAGTTGGTCCAACTGCGCATGGGTGTGCGCCGCGCTGAAAGTGATACGCAGGCGTGCACTACCCACCGGCACCGTGGGCGGGCGTATCGCGCCCACCAACAGGCCACGCGCTTGCAGCGCGGCGCTGGCGGCGAGTGCGGCTTCTGGGCGGCCGAGCACCAGTGGCTGGATGGGGCTGGTGCTGGGCAGCAGTTCGCCGGCCAGACCGAGGCCTGCTACTTCATGACGGAAACGCGCGATTAGCGCATTCAGATGCGCGCGGCGTTCGGGTTCCGCGTCGGCTATTCGTAGCCCTTCGCGAGCGGCGGCGGCTACCGCCGGCGGCAAGGCAGTGGTGAAGATATAACTACGGGCGCGTTGGCGGAACAGTTCCACCACTTCGCGCCGTCCGGCAATGAAGGCACCGAAAGCACCGCAGGCCTTGCCGAGGGTGCCCATCAGTACGGGCACGGCATCGGGGTTGGTGAGTAGGCCCGCAGCCTCCAGCGTGCCGCGGCCCGTAGCCCCACTGACACCGAGGCCGTGCGCGTCATCGACGGCAAGCCAAGCTTCATGGCGAGCGCACGCTGCCGCGAGTTCATTCACCGGCGCTACATCGCCATCCATGCTGAACAGGCCGTCCGTTACCAGGACCGTGGGGCTGGCGGTGTTGCCGTGCCGCGGTCCCCGGGCTTGGGCGAGGGCTTGTTCGGCGGCGGCGGCGTCGGCGTGCGCGTAGCGCAGGATGCGCCCGCCGGCCAGTCGCGCGCCATCGATGAGGCTGGCATGGTTCAGCTGGTCACTCAGTACCGTGCCGGCTTCGGCGTGGCCGGCACGCGCCCCGCGCCCCACCAACACTTGCGCGATGGCAAGGTTGGCCATGTAGCCGGTGGAAAACAGCAGTGCAGCTTCGCGGTGCGTATAGGCGGCCAGCGCTTCCTCAAGCCGCGAGTGCTCGGGGTGGTGGCCTGTAACCAAGTGCGAAGCACCCGAACCCACGCCGTAACGTTGGGCCGCGTCCGCCATGGCTCCACGCAGCGACGGGTGTTGCGCCAAGCCTAGATAGTCGTTGCTGCAAAAGTTGACCAGCTCCACGCCATCGACGCGGCACACCGGGCCGGCACTGGCGAGAGTTGCTTCCTGTGCAGCGCCTGCGTCGCCACCAGTCACTTCGACGGTGCGGCGATGGCGCAGCAAGTGCTGGGCGCGCAATGCCTCGAGCGTATCGCCGAGCGCCGCCGCTTGCCAGGCGGGCAGAGCGCTCAAGCGGGTTCCGGCTCCAGACCCAGGCGTGCGAACAGCGCTTGGTCCTTCGCCGTGTCCGGGTTGCCGGTGGTGAGCAGCTTCTCGCCGTAGAAAATACTGTTGGCGCCTGCCATGAAGCACAGCGCCTGCAGTTCGTCGGACATCTCCTCGCGGCCTGCCGACAGACGCACATGGCTCTTCGGCATGGTGATTCGCGCCACGGCCAGTGCACGCACGAAGTCGAACGGGTCCAGTGCTGCCTCGCCGTGCAACGGCGTGCCCGCTACCTGCACGAGTTGGTTGATGGGCACGCTCTCCGGGTGCTGCGGCAGGGTGGCCAGCACTTGCAGCATGGCGGCGCGGTCGCCTTCTTGTTCGCCCATGCCGAGAATGCCGCCGCAGCAGACATTGATGCCGGCATCGCGCACGGCGGCCAGCGTGTTCAGCCGGTCTTCGAAGGTGCGCGTGGTGATGATCTCGCCGTAGAACTCGGGCGATGTGTCAATGTTGTGGTTGTAGTAGTCGAGGCCGGCATCCTTCAGTTCCGCGGCTTGGGCGGGAGTGAGCATGCCCAGCGTGGCGCAGGTCTCAAGGCCTAGTTCCTTCACGCTTTTGACCATTTCCACGACGACGCGCAAGTCTTTCGCTTTGGGGCTGCGCCAGGCGGCCCCCATGCAGAAGCGCGTGGCACCGGCGTCGCGAGCGGCGGTGGCGCGGCGCTTCACGTCTTCCACCTGCATCAGTTCCTCGCGGGCCAGGCCGGTTTCGTAGCGAATGGATTGCGGGCAGTAGGAGCAGTCTTCCGGGCAGGCGCCGGTCTTGATGGACAGCAGCGTGGACACCTGCACCTGGTTCGGCGCGAAATGCAGACGATGCACCTGCTGCGCCTGCAGCAAGAGGTCCAGGAAGGGCAGGGCGAACAGGGCGCGCACCTCTTCCACCGTCCAGTCATTGCGGACGGCGCCAAACCTGACGGTGCTGGTGGGCAGCGAACGGATGGCGGCGGGGACGGCGTGGATGGCTTCGGCGGACATGGCTTACCTGCAGTGCTGGCCCTGCGCTTTCGTGGCTAGTTCGCGCCGAAACGCGTGGCCCGCCACGTGCGCAGGGGAAAAAGGATACGAATACGTCATGAATAGGGGCTGCCCTGGCGGCCCTATTCCGGGGAACCTTTCCCCATGGCTCATATTCCTAACCCCGCCGCCCCCTGTCAACCTCTGTCAGCCCTTCGGGTTGACGGCGTGGCTGGCCTCGCCCGTCGACTGGAGTGCTGGCTCCTGCCGCCCCGCTGCGTGTTGTGTCTGGCGCCGGGCAGCACGGTGCGCACCCCACTGGCCTGGCAGGGCGGCGCGGAAGCCCTGCTGGACCTCTGCGCCGCCTGCCATACGGAGCTGCCGTGGATGTCGGTGCCGGCCACGCAAGGCCCGGGCGGCGTTCCCGCCGGGGTAACGCTGGCCTATGCGCCACTGCGCTATGCCTGGCCCGTGGCTCCGCTGGTGCACGCTCTGAAGTACCGCGGCGAACGCCTGTATGGCCGGCTGTTGGCTACCACGCTGGCGGAAGCCGCGGGGCGGCACCGCGTGCCGTTGCCCGAGTGCTGGGTTCCCGTCCCTTTGCACGGCGAACGTGAGCGGCAGCGCGGGTTCAACCAAAGCGCGGACCTTGCCGCCCGTCTGGCGCGGGAAACGGGTGCCCCGGTCAGCCCGGCCCTGCGGCGGCTGCGCAATACCCCGGCGCAAGCTGGGCTGACAGCCATGGAGCGCCGCGTGAACCTGCAAGGCGCTTTCGCGCTCGATGAGCGCTGGCGCCGCAGGGTGGCACAGCGGCATGTGGCGTTAGTAGACGACGTCTACACCACCGGCAGCACGGCGGCGGCGTGCGCCGCGGTGCTGCGGGCGGCGGGGGCACGCCGCGTCGATTTCTGGGCGGTGGCCCGTGCGTAAAGTGCCTGAATTGCCTGAAGTCCTTGAGGTACTTGCCGGACCGTGTGAGCACGCCGCCGGTTCGCCCTCAGCCGGCCTGTCGGAAGTTGCGCGGCGCCATGCCCATCAGGCGGGTGAAGAAGCGCGTGAAGTAGGCGGGGTCGGCGAAGCCCAGGGAATAGGCCACCTCGCTGATGGCGGTAGTGGTGTAGCGCAACTGTCGCGCTGCTTCAACCACCAGCCGCTGCTGCACGACGCTGGCGGGCGCCTGCCCACCCACCGCGAGGCAAGCGCGGCGCAACCGCACCACCGAGCAGCCCAGCGCTTGGCTGTAGCGGGCGAGGCTCCAGTGCTCCCGGTAATGCAGGTCCACCAGTGCTCGGAACTGCGCCACCAAGAGCCGTTCGCGGCCTGCGGCTTCGGTGCCGGCCGGTTGCTGCACATGGCGCACCAGTCGCTGCAGGTTCGCCAGGAAAGTAGCCAGCAGGCCGCGCAAGGCGAGATCACGTCCAGGTGCAGCCCGCAGAAACTCCTGCAGCAGCAGTTGCGCCACTCGCAAGGTATCGGTGGCGCGCAGTTCCTTGGGGTTCAGACGGTGCGCGCCGCTACGGTTGAACAGGGCGCCGAGGGCGGTCTCCTCGGCCGGTGTGCCAGCAGGCAGTGGTCCGCTGAACGAAACGACAAAGCCAACAGTGCCGATAGCGAAACGAAATGCATGGACGCTACCGGCGGGAAGTACCAGCAGGGCTGGGCCCTGCAAGCGCTGCTCCACGCCATCGATGCTGGCTTCCACACTGCCGCGGTGTACCAGCAGCAATTGCCGCAAGGAGTGGTGTCGGTGGGGTTGAATGGCCCAACCCCGCGGTTCGCTGCGCGCGGCGATGGTCTCGATGTGCACCGCTTGCGCGTCGGGCGTCCGCAGGGGTTCCCCGTAAAGGAAGAAAGCGGGAATGCGCGCATCGGTCTGGCGTTTGGTCAACATGGTCGAAAAGTACAAGTATTGGTGCCCCGCGTCCATGTCGCGCGAACTTTGCGGCCCTACGCTGTGCATCCCTTGTTCAGTGGCAGCACCCGCATGCAGCGTACTCAGGTGGTCATCATCGGCGGCGGTCCTTCCGGGCTGCTGCTGTCGCAGTTGCTGTCCCGGCAGGGTGTCGCCTCGGTGGTACTGGAACAACGCACCCGCGAATACGTGGGTGCACGCATTCGCGCGGGCTTGCTGGAGCCTGGTGCTGTGGCCTTGCTGCACGAAGCAGGCGTTGGCGAACGCTTGCAGCGTGAAGGGCTGGTGCATGGGGGCTTCGAGATGGCCTTTGCAGGCCGTTCGCACCGTATCGACTTACGGGGCTTGGCCGGAGAGTCGGTCACCGTCTACGGGCAAACGGAAGTGCAGCGCGACCTTTGCGCCGCCCGGGACGCGGAAGGCGGCGACGTGCGTTACGAGGCGACGGAGGTGGCCCTGCACGACATCGCTACCAGCGCACCCTACGTCACGTTCAATCATGGTGGCAGCGCGCAGCGCATCGACTGCGATTTCATCGCTGGCTGCGATGGGTACCACGGCGTTTCGCGCCAAACCATGCCGGCGGAAGTGTTGCGTACCTTCGAGCGCGTATATCCGTTCGGTTGGTTGGGCGTTTTGGCGGATGTGCCACCGCTGGCGCACGAGTTGGTCTACGCCAATCATGAGCGCGGCTTTGCGCTCTGCAGCATGCGTTCCGCCACGCGTAGCCGCTATTACGTGCAGTGCCCCCTCACGGACAAGGTGGAGCAGTGGTCCGATGACCGCTTCTGGGACGAACTGTCGTTGCGCTTGCCGCCGCAGCATGCGGCGCACCTTACTCGCGGGCCCTCCATCGAAAAGAGCATCGCGCCGCTGCGTAGCTTCGTGGCGGAACCCATGCGCCATGGCCGTTTGTTCCTCGTGGGGGACGCCGCCCATATCGTGCCGCCCACTGGCGCTAAGGGGCTGAACTTGGCCGCTTCGGACGTGCGTTTCCTGGTCGAAGGTTTGGTTGACCATTATCGCCAAGGTAGCGCGAGCGGTATCGATGCCTATTCGCAGCGTGCGCTTGCGCGCGTGTGGCGCGCCACACGGTTCTCGTGGTGGTTCACTTCATTGATGCACAAGTTCGACGACGACCCGTTTGCTCACCGTTTGCAAGTGACGGAGCTCGACGGCTTGACGCGGTCCAAGGCCGCTTCGCAGGTGGTGGCGGAACTTTATGTCGGGCTTTAGGCCGTAAACGTGTAGTGCAACACCAGGCCGGCGAAGATGAAGCCGCCGGTCCAGGCGTTGTTCAGGAAGGCGGCGAAGCAGGCATCCCGTTCGCGGTGCCGTATTTTCCATTGCTGGTACACGAAAGTGACGCCGGCCGCCGCGAGGCCGCCGAACCACCAAGCACTGGCCAGCCCCGCTTCGCGGCCAGCCAAGGCCAGCGCCACCAGCGTCAGCGCCTGCATGAAACCCACAATCAGCTTGTCCGCGTCGCCGAACAGAATGGCGGTGCTTTTCACGCCAATCTTCAAATCATCTTCGCGGTCCACCATGCCGTAGAGCGTGTCGTAGGCCGCGGCCCATAGCAGGCCGCCACAGAACAGCAGCCATGCCAGCTTTGGCACGCTGCCGGTTTGTGCGGCGAAAGCCATGGGCATGCCCCAACTGAAGGCGGCGCCCATCCAGAACTGCGGCAGCGAGATATAGCGCTTCAAGAACGGATACACCACGGCCAGCACGGCGCCGCCCACCGAGTAGAGCTGTACCAAGGGGTTGAGCCGCAGCACTAGTGCCAGCGCTACCAGTGCAAGACCAGCGAACACGAACAGGGCCTCGGTGCCGCTGATGCGGCCCGCCGCCAGCGGCCGGTCTTTGGTGCGTTGTACGTGGCCATCGAAGCCACGGTCGGCGTAGTCGTTGATGGCGCAGCCGGCGCTGCGCATGAGCCAGGTACCTGCCACGAACACGCAGAACACTTCCGGGTTCGGGTGACCCTGCCCCGCAATCCACAGCGCCCACAGCACGGGCCACAGCAGCAGCCAGAAGCCGATGGGCCGGTGGCCGCGTACCAGATACCAATATTGAAGAAGGGTTTGCGTCATACCTTGCCGTAGCGTTCGCCGCGGCCTATCCAGCGCCGCAGCAGCGCCGGTATGTTAGCCCGGTGGTGTTCCAACATCACCTCAGCCGCTGCCTGCACGCGCGGCAAGAGGTCGGCGTCGCGTTGCAGGTCGGCTACGCGCAGTGCCATCAGGCCGGTTTGGCGCGTGCCCAGCAGTTCGCCGGGGCCGCGCAGTTCCAGGTCACGGCGCGAGACTTCGAAGCCGTCATTGGTGTCGCGCAGCACGCCGAGCCGTTCGCGGGCGAGCATGGAGAGCGGCGCACGGAACAACAGCACGCAACTGCTTTCGGCAGAGCCGCGCCCCACGCGCCCGCGCAACTGGTGCAACTGCGCTAGGCCCATGCGCTCGGCGTTTTCGATGACCATGACGCTGGCGTTAGGCACGTCCACACCCACTTCGATGACCGTGGTGGCCACCAGCACGTCAATCTTGCCCTGCTTGAAGGCAGCCATGACGGCTTCTTTCTTCGCGGAAGGGAGGCGGCCATGCACCAGTCCCACTTTCAATTCGGGCAGGGCTTCTGCCAACTGTGCGGCGGTGGCTTCAGCGGCTTGCGAAGGCAGTTCGTCGCTTTCCTCGATGAGTGGGCACACCCAGTAGGCTTGGCGGCCTTCGCGACACACGGCACGAATGCGTGCCACGACCGCGTCGCGGCGTGTTTCGGGTAGTACCACGGTCTTGATGGGCGTGCGACCGGGCGGCAGTTCATCGATGATGGATACATCGAGGTCCGCATAGGCGGTCATGGCCAGTGTGCGCGGAATGGGTGTTGCCGTCATGATGAGTTGATGCGGGAAGCGGCCTTCGCAAGCACCCTTCTCGCGCAACATCAATCGCTGGTCCACGCCGAAGCGGTGTTGTTCGTCGATGATGACCAGGGCGAGGCGTGCAAATGACACGCCTTCCTGGAACAGCGCGTGCGTACCAACGATGACGGGTACTTCGCCGCTGGCGATGACTTCCACGGCTTTGGCGTGTGCCTTGGTGGTGAGCTTGCCGGCGAGAAAAGCCACGGGCAGACCCAAAGGCCGTAACCAACGTTCGAAGTTCGCGTGGTGCTGTTCGGCCAAGAGTTCGGTGGGCGCCATCAGCACCGCCTGCATGCCGGCTTCCACGGCACGCAGCGCGGCGAGTGCCGCCACCACGGTTTTGCCGCTGCCGACGTCACCTTGAACCAGCCGCATCATTGGCGTGGGCTTGGCGAGGTCGGCGCAGGTTTCAGCGAGCACGCGCTCTTGCGCGCCCGTCAGCGCAAAGGGCAGGCCTTTGCGGAACGCCAAAGCGAGTGGACCCTCCGCGCCGCCGTTCAGAGGAAACGCCGCGTCTTGTCGCACTTCCAGCCGCAATTGGCGCAGGCTGATTTGGTGCGCCAGCAGTTCCTCGAAGGCCAGTCGGCGTTGTGCTGGGTGTTGACCCAGCGTCAGTTCGTCGAGATCCGCATCCGGTGGTGGGCGGTGCACGTAGGTGAGCGCTTCCGCCAGCGTTGGCAGGCCGAGGTCGCGCAACAAGCCGGGCGGTAGCAGGTCGCGCACTTGCGAGCGCTCTACGGCTTCCAGCGCTTGCGCTGTCAGGTAACGCAAGCGGCCTTGCTGCAGCCCTTCGGTGGAGGGGTAGACGGGCGTCAGTACGTCTTCGACTTTCTGCGCGTCGGCCGCATCCGCGCGCTTGTACTCGGGGTGGACTATCTCCAGCCCCATCGGCCCGCGGCGAGTTTCGCCGAAGCAGCGCAGTTTTACGCCGCGCTCCATCTGCGCCTCTTGGGCGGCGGTGAAGTAAAAGAAGCGCAGTGTGAGGGTGCCGCTGCCGTCGCTCAGGCGCACGAGCAAGGTGCGGCGTTTACGGAACGCCACTTCCGCCAGCTGCACGGTGCCTTCCACCACCGCGCGGTCGCCGGGGGACAAGGAACCGATGGGGATGACGTGGGTACGGTCTTCATAGCGCAGCGGTAGCAGGAACAGCAGGTCCTGCAGCGTTTCCACGCCCCATTGCGCCAGCTTCGCCGACAGCGAGGGGCCGACCCCCCGCAGCGTGCTGACTTTCGCCAGTTCCGCGGAGCGCGGGTCAGCCAAGGTGGAGGATGGCGTCCACTTCTACCGCGGAACCGCGCGGCAGCGAGGCGACACCGACGGTCACCCGCGCCGGGTAAGGCTCGCGGAAGTAGCGGGTCATCACCTCGTTGACGGTGCCGAATTGGCCGAGGTCGGTCAGGAAAATAGTGACGCGCACGGCATCGTCCAGCGTGCCGCCGGCGGCGGCGGCGACGGCCTTCAGGTTCTCGAATACGCGCGTGGCCTGTGCCTCGATACTGCCTTCCACGAGGGTCATGGTGGCCGGGTCCAAGGGTATCTGGCCCGACAGGTACACGGTGTCGCCAGCGCGGATGGCCTGCGAGTAGGGGCCAATGGCCTTGGGGGCGGCGTCGGAATGGATGGGCTGGCGCGACATGGGGTTTCCTGAAGTTTCCTTGAGGGAATGGTAACCCGACACGCTATCGGGTTTCAGGCGCGTAGCGGGTTGACAAGCGAGGGGCACCGGCCGAACCATCCGGGTACAGGCCGCTGCCAGCGGCCTTCCCTTGCAAGGTAACCCCATGACCACCCGCCGACATTTCCTCGCTGGTTCCGTTGCTGGTGCGGTGTCGCTCGCGGTCAGTCGCGTGGCCGGTGCCGGCATGAAGTCTTTCCTGACGCGCGGTGGGCCAGCGCTGCTGGTGACAGGTGGAACCATCTATACCGGCGCGGCGAACCGTCCGAAGGTGGACGCGGTGCTCGTGTTGGGCGGACGTGTCGCTTATGCCGGTTCGTTGGCCGGTGCGCGTAGCCAGGTACAGCTGTTGGAAAGCGCTGCCGGCAGTTCCTTTCGCACCCTCGATCTCGCTGGCGCGACGGCGTTTCCCGGATTTGTGGATGCGCATGCGCATTTCGCGGGCATTGGTTTGCGCGAAATGACCCTGAATCTCGAGGGCACCGGTTCCATCGCCGAACTGAAAACGCGGCTGTCGCAATTTGCGCGTGAGCAGCCCAACGGCCCCATCACCGGCCGCGGCTGGATAGAAACCCACTGGCCCGAGAAGCGCTTTCCCACTCGCGCGGATGTGGACGCCGTCGTGAAGGACCGCCCCGTGTACCTCGAGCGGGCCGATGGGCACGCCGGCGTGGCGAACAGCGCGGCGCTCGCTTTGGGTGGCGTGTCTGCCGCTACCGCGGACCCGTCCGGTGGACAGGTGCTGCGCGGTGCCGACGGTAAACCGACAGGCATGCTCATCGACCGCGCGCAGGACTTGGTCACCGCCCGTTTACCGCAACCGGATACGACGATGAAGCGCGAAGCCCTGCGTCGCGCGAACCGGCTCTATCTGCAGCGCGGCTGGACCGGCCTGCACAACATGAGTGCGGCTGCCGAGGATGTGGCCTTGGCCACGGCATTGGCGGGGGCGGGAGAGCTGAAATTGCGCTCCGAGCATTACCTGGACCCGGCCAGCGCCGATGAAGTGTTGGCGCGTGGGCCGTACGCCGATGCCACGGGGCGCGTGCGTGTGCGTGGTCTTAAGCTGTATGCGGACGGCGCACTTGGTTCGCGTGGCGCGGCCTTGCTGGCGCCCTACGCGGACGCTGCCAAGTCTTCGGGCCTGCTGCAAATGGCGAAGGACGAAGCGCAGCGCTGGATGAAGCGAGCACAGCAAGTGAATGCGCAAGTGGCCACGCACGCCATTGGCGACCGTGGCAACCGCTTGGTGCTCGATTGGTACCAGGAGCTACTGGCCGGGGACGGCACGCCGCAGGCGAAAGCTGCCGCCGCTGCACGACGCTGGCGTATCGAACATGCGCAGGTGGTTTCACCGCAAGACATTCCGCGCTTTGCACAGCTTGGCGTTATCGCTTCCATGCAGCCTTCGCATGCCATTGGCGATTTGTACTTCGCCGGTGCACGCCTTGGCGATCTGCGGCTGAAAGGTGCCTACGCTTGGCGCAGCCTGCTCGATGCGGGTGCCATTATTTGTGCAGGCTCCGATGCGCCTGTGGAAAAAGGCGACCCTCTCATCGAGTTCTACGCCGCGGTGTACCGTCATTCACTCGGTGGCTTCGCCGGGCCAAGCTGGGGCCTGGACCAAGTGGTGACGCGTGCGGAAGCTTTACGCATGCTGACTTGGGCACCTGCTTATGCTTGCGGGCGCGAACATGAGTTGGGCAGTCTCGAGGTGGGCAAGCGCGCCGACTTGAGCGTGTTCTCGAAAGATCTGATGACTGTGGCGCCGGCCGAGATATTGCAAGCGAAGGCCGTGATGACCGTGGTGGACGGCGAGGTAGTGTTCGGCGGTTGAGGCGCTGTTGCGGAGCGAACCTAGGCGCAAACTCACGCCTGCGTGCGCGTTACCGACAATACGTCTTCCATGTGACGAATGGCGCGCAGCACGCGTGCCAAGTGCTTGCGGTCTTCCACCTGCAACTGGAAGGTGATGGTGGACGCGGTGCTGTCACGTTCGGTCAACGAGACCGTATCGATGTTGGTGTCGGCACCAGCAATACGCGTAGCCACGGCCGCGAGCGCTCCTACGCGGTTCTGCACATCCACGCATAGCTGCGAGGCGAACAGCTTGCCCGGTTCATTCTTCCAGGTGACGGGAATCCACTTGTCCGGCTGCTTCTGCCACCCCGAGACGCTGCCACAGGTGCTGCGGTGGATGATGACGCCACGGCCGGTGGTGAGGTGCGCGGTGATGGAGTCGCCGGGGATGGGGAAGCAGCAATGCGCGTAGTCCACCACCAGGCCTTCGGTGCCGGCGATGGCCAATGGCACCAGTCCTTCGCCGGGTGCGCCAGAGGTGCTGCGCGTATGTATGGCGGTGCCCGGCTGCGTGGGCAGCAAGGCACGCGCCACCAGCGGCGCCAGTCGTTCGCCCAAGCCGATTTGTTCGAACAGCGCATTGCGGTCCGGCAGGCTCGCCTCACGCGCGATACGCTCGATGGTCTTCTCTGGCACTTGCTTCAGTGGCAGCGAAAATTCCTGCAAGGCTTGGTCGAGCAAGCGCCGGCCTAGTTCCACGGCTTCGCCGTGCTTCATGCTCTTCAGGTAATGACGCACGGCAGTGCGTGCTTTCGCCGTAGCCACGAAGTTCACCCACACGGGGTTGGGCGTGGCGCCGCGCGCGGTGATGATTTCCACGGTCTGGCCATTGCGTACTTCGGTACGTAGCGGCACGAGGCGACGGTCAATCTTCGCAGCCACGCAACGGTTGCCTACGCCGGTGTGCACCGCGTAGGCGTAGTCCACGCAGGTAGAGCCGCGTGGCAGTCGCAGGATGTCGCCCTTCGGCGTGAACACGTAAACCTTGTCCGGGAAGAGGTCCACGCGCACGCTTTCGAGGAATTCTTCGGAGGTGCCGCCCTCCTGAATTTGCATCAGGCCCTTCAGCCATTCCCGAGCGCGCTCTTGTTGGGCGCTGCCGCGGTCTTCGTCGCCGGTCTTGTACTGCCAATGGGCGGCAATGCCACTTTCCGCGAGCCGGTGCATTTCCGTGGTGCGAATTTGTACTTCGAGTGGAATGCCGTTCGGGCCGAAGAGCGTGGTGTGCAGCGACTGATAGCCGTTGATGCGTGGAATGGCGATGTAGTCTTTGAAGCGGCCCGGCATGGGCTTGTAGAGCCCATGCACCAGGCCGAGCACGCGGTAGCAAGTGTCGATGCTGTCTACAATTACGCGGAAGCCGTAGACATCGACCACTTCGGCCAGCGGCACGTGCTTCTTCAGCATCTTCTGGTAGACGCCGTAGAGATGCTTTTCGCGGGCGTCTACTTGGCCTGCTAGCCCGGCTTTCTTCAGCGCGCCTTCGATGCTCTCGCTGATGCGCGGCAGAAACTGCTTCTGGTTGCCGCGGGCGCGTTTCAGTTCGCGTTCGATGACGCGGTAGCGTTTTGGGTAGAGCGCCTGAAAGCCGAGGTCTTCGAGTTCTAGGCGGAGGGAGTTGATACCGAGGCGGTTAGCGATGGGCGCGTAGATGTCTAGCGTTTCGCGCGCGATGCGGCGGCGCTTCGGCGCGGGCATGACGCCGAGCGAGCGCATGTTGTGCGTGCGGTCCGCCAGCTTCACCATGATGACGCGGATATCGCGCACCATGGCGAGGATCATCTTGCGGAAGCTTTCCGCTTGCGCTTCGGCCTTGCTTTTGAACTGGACCTTGTCCAGCTTCGAGACGCCATCGACGATTTCCGCTACATCACGTCCGAAGCGAGCAGCGATGTCGTCTTTGGCGGTGGGCGTGTCTTCGATGACGTCGTGGAGCAGGGCAGCGCAGAGTGTCTGCCAGTCCATGTGCAGGCCAGCGAGAATGCCGGCGGCGGCGATGGGGTGCGTGATGTACGGTTCGCCCGTCATCCGCTTCTGACCGCGGTGGGCTTCGTTAGCTACCTCGTAGGCTTCCCGGACGCGCTCGATGTCGTCGGGGGGGAGGTAGGTTTCCAGCAGCGTGAGCAGCTGCTGGATACCCGGGGCCCGCCAGTTACCCGCCCAACCGCTGGTCCAGCTGTCGGGCAGCAGGTTCAGCAAGCTGGACGGCGTGTCCATGGCGGACCTGTGGGACTGTGTCAGTCACCCAAGCCGAGCTGCGGGGCGCGGAAATCCGAGGGGATTTCCATGCCGAAGTCGGCCGGGTTCGGCTCGGGCGGCAGTTCCACTTCCAGCAGCAGTGCGCGGGTGACATGGCCTTCGGCGATTTCACGCAGCGCCACCACGGTGGGCTTGTCATTGCCAGCAGTAACGAACGTTTCTGCACCATTGGCTATGCGCCGGGCGCGCTTGGCGGCCAGCAGGACCAGTTCGAACTGGTTCTCGACGCTAAAGAGGCAGTCTTCGACGGTGATGCGGGCCATGGGCAGATTTCCGGAAAAGCGAATTCGGGTCGTGAAGATTACCACCAATTCAGGTACTTACGCCAGTTTTGGGTGATGGGTTCGGGGCTCCATGAGAGGTAAAATGCCCACGGTGCACCAAGGAGGGTTGCAGATGGCCTATATCGATCGCAATATCGTCATACCAATAGACGATGGATGCGCGCAACGTATGGACGACGTGGTCACGGTTTCGCCCAAGTTTCAGGTGGTTATCCCGGCCAGGCTGCGCCAGCAGTTGGGTTTGCAGCCGGGCGCCAAATTGCAGGCCATGGTCTACGCCGGGCAGCTGTTGTTCGTGCCGGTGCCGGCGCTGCGCTCGCTGCGCGGCGCGTTGGCCGACATCGACACCGCGGTGCCCCGCGACGAACCTGACCGGGTGTAGCGATGGGGGCTTCTCGGCTTGCGGTCATCGACAGTTCGGCTTGGCTAGAGTATTTCGCTGGTGGGCCTAACGCGGAAGCGTTCGCGGCTCCCATCGAGGACCTATCGCATCGGCTAGTGCCGACGCTCACCTTGTTCGAGGTGTTCAAGCGCCTGCTGTTGCAGGTCGGTGAGGCGCAGGCCTTGCGGGCCGTGGCCACCATGCGCGCAGCGCAGGTGGTGGAGTTGGACGCCGATATCGCCGTAGAAGCGGCGCGCCTTTCTGCCCAAGCCGGGTTGGCCATGGCCGATGCGGTGGTACTGGCCACGGCCCGAACCCGCGGCGCCGAACTTTGGACACAAGACGCGGACTTCGCGGGCCTGGCAGACGTTCGCTATTTCCCCAAGCGACCGGTGGCCGTCGGGTGAACGCGCCTGCTGACAACGCCTTCGGCCTTACGGTTTCAGCAGTTCCGCCGCAAAGGCCGCCAGCCCCGGGCGGTTGACGCGCAGGTCGTCTACGGCGGGGCCGCCGCCGGCATCGGCCACGCGGATGAGGCTGGCGAGCGCCTCTTCGAAAACGTCGTTAACCAGCACAAAACCGAACTCGGCCCAGTGCGAAAGCTCCGTGACGGAGTCTTGTAGGCGCCGCGCGATGACTTCTGCGCTGTCGGTGCCCCGTCCGCGCAGGCGCTGTTCCAGCTCTGCGCGCGAGGGCGGCAGAATGAACACCTGCACGGCTTCCGGTAGCTTGGCCCGCACCTGCTGCGCGCCTTGCCAATCAATCTCCAAAATGAGGCTTTCACCGCGGGCTAGTGCTTGTTGCACCACCTGCAGCCCGGTGCCGTAGTAGTTGTCGAACACGCGGGCCCATTCCAGCAATTCGCCCCGTTCCACCATCGCTTCGAAGGTGGTGCGGTCCACGAAGTGGTAGTCGCGACCATCCACCTCGTTCGGTCGCATGGGGCGCGTGGTGTACGACACGGAGAACTTCAGGTGCGGGCGCGCTGCCATGAGGGCACGCACCAAGCTGGTCTTGCCGGTGCCGCTGGGCGCGGCGACCACGTAGAGGTGGCCGGGGGTTGTGGCCTGCTGCACCGAAACAGACTGTCTGCCCTCTGGCATTTCCTTCATTCCAGTTCGAACAGTTGGTGGGGCATGGTGTGCAGGCATTCGGCCCCGTGCTCGCCGATGAGATAGCTGCTTTCCAAGTGGTAGGGCGCGACGGAGTGCCCGAAATACAGGAACTCAAAGTTGATGACCGTGCCAGGCTCGAGGACGAAATCCTTGAGGCGGCCGAAGGCAGGATAGGAACTGGGCAGCTCGATGATGTCGAGACCAATTGAGTGGACGAAGACCAGCAGCTTGCGGGGCGTCGGGATATCCAGATTCCAGGCAATTTGGCTGATGGCGCGCCAGGCCTCATGTGTGGTGCTACCGGCCTTTAGGAACCGCAGGGCTTCGCGTTGGCCGACATCGATGGCTTGGCAGATGCGGCGGTACTCGGCGCTTGCCGGGCCGACATGCACGGTCCTCGACATATCGAAGGCATAGTTGGAGTACGTTCCCCAGCTTTCGAAGATGATGGTCTGCTTTTCGCGTACCTTCCAATCGTTGTCGGCGAACATCAGGTCTGGGAAGTACTCGCCGCCGTATTCGGCACCGAACTGCAACGCCTTCTGCGCTGCGATGACATTGGCTCCACGCTCCTGAAGGAACTGGCGGAAACGACCGGCCACCTCGTTCCACACGCGGCCCGGGCGAATCATCGGCATGATTTCTGCCAGCGCCTGCTCGTTCAATTGGGCGCCATGGCGCAGGAAGGCGATTTCCTGCGCCGTCTTCACTTTGCGGATGTCCAGCCAAACATCGTGCGCGTCACTCCAATGCAAATCCGTTAGTTCGCGTTGGACGTTGATGGCCAGACGCAGGTCGTCAAACCCGACGCGGGCGCCGGTGAGACCTAGGTCGGCGAGCGCTGCAGCGGTGCCGCGCACGATGTCCGGACACAGATCGCCGGTCACTTTTTGCGCATATAACGCTTCCACATCACTCTGCAGGGGGTCGAGCCTGACGGGCTCAGGCTCTCGGGCAAGAGCGGAGGTGTTCAGGAACTCCGTGACTCGCAGGCGCGGAATCCAGGTGGGAGTTTCGAGCAGCCCGGCAATGGCGAACTCGGGAACCACCAGCATGGGCGCGATGGAGGGGTCGCGTGGCAGCACGACTGCGGCCTGCGCTTCCTGGGAGCCCCATTCCATATTCCGGTTCCAGAACCCGGAAGCGTAATAAACATTGCGCGGGATAGCCGCGACCAAGGCGTCCAGCCCGGCAGCCTCCATCTTGGCCAGAGCACGTGAATGGTTGAGCAGCATGGGGAAAAATCCTGCAGGGGGTTTGCAAAGCAAACGCGATGATGTTGGACGCACAACCCCTTGTCCAGCACGCTATCCATAGCAGGCGGGATGATTTCGGTGCTGGTTAGTTCTGCGTTCGGCGACCCTACGGGAAATCCAAGATGGCCCGCGACTGACCGTGGAAAGCGGTTAAGGAAGTACCACGAAATTGCCACTGGCATTCACGCCGAGAATACGCACGGGCACATTCGGGCGGTTGCCCGTCTGCGGGTCGATGGTGATGGGACCGGTAGCGCCGGGATAATTCGTCGTGGCACGTAGCTGTCCCAGCACGGGCTCGAAGCTTGTGGTGCGGGCATCGGTGATGGCGCGGAACAGCAGTTTGGCCGAGTCATAGGTGAACGTGCCCCACACCCCCGGATTCGTGCCCGAAAAACGGGTGCGATAGGCGGCTGCGTAGGCGGTCGCGCTTGGCATCTGGTCGGGTTCCGGTACACCGCTGAAGACACAGCGCCGGCTGTCGGCTATGCCGGCAGTAGCCACAAAATCGGGGTCCTGGTTGGCCAGTCCCATGAAGCAGGCAGCGTTGCGGCCACCGGCCGCCTCCGTGGCCAAGGCCTTCGCGATGAGGCCACCTTCCGGGAAGTAGGTACTGACGTAGACCACCTGCGGCTGCAGATCGAGCGACTGACGGACGACGTCGGTGTAGTCCGCGCGGCCCGGGGTAATTGCCAAACGGATGGCCGTGATACCGCGCGCCATAAGGCCCGCTTCCATGCGCTGCGCCATGCTGCTGGTATAGGCAGAAGGGTCCACCAGTAGCGCCACGGTGGTGGGCTGCAACGCCGTGATGTAAGCAATCTCCGGCGGCGAGATCTGGCTGTTCTTGGGCTGCACAGTAACGCCTTGGCCCGTGGTGTCGTCGCTGGAAGTAAGGTGCACGGGGACGATGCCGTCGCGGGTGTACTGCGGCAAATTCACCAAGCCCACGCCCGAGTTGTAGGGCCCGATGACTGCGACGGCGCCTTCTTGCTTTACCCGAGCAGCGACGGCTAGGGCTTGCGTGGGGTCGGCTCGGTCATCTGCTGGGACCAGCACCACGGGCCTGCCCAACACACCGCCGGCGCGGTTGACTTCTTCCACAGCCAACTGCGCGCCCCGCAGCATGTCCTGCCCGTTGGAAGTCTGAGCACCGGTAAGCGGCGCTTCGAGCGCGATGACGATGGCGGCGGCGCTGTTGTGCTTTTTCTCGAAGCAGCCGGCTAAGGGCAAAGTCAGCGCGAACAGCGCCGGCAGAAGAGCGGCGCGAACAGGGAAATGCGGCAAGTGGAGGGTTCCGTTAGGGCCCTGAATGGGCGGACGCACGCGGAGTGCGGCTACAAAGGGTAGACCGTCCTTGCGGCGCGGACAACTGCGCCTTTTACCCAGTTTCGCCGCAAGCCACGGCGCGCTACGCTCCAACCACAACACATACGGGCGAAACGCCCGAGGGGGGAGCATGGCAAGCAAGAAAGACACCCAACCGGCCGACCGTCTGCGTCGGCAGTTCCTGCAGGGAGCAGGCTTGGCCGGGCTCGCTGGCGCGGGCATGGCGGCGTTCAGTGCTGGTGCTGGCGCAGAAGCGGCCCCGGCCCCGGCCGCTTCGCTTGGAACCCCCGCCGTGACGCGGGATGCCAAGGCGACTGTCTCCGCGGCAAAGCGCGGTGTCTACCTCTCCTCGCCGCTACGTCAGGACACCATCAGTGTCGCGGCGTTGCAGTCGCGAGTGCGTTCGGTGGATGTGCGGAACCTTGCCGCCACCATGCAAAGCAATCTGGATCATGTGCTGCGGCTGATTGATTTGGCACAAGGCTCTCCTGAGGAATGGGGCGGTGAGCAGCGCTGGGGTGGGCATCAAGACCTCATCTGCCTGCACGAGTTCCCGCTGCAGGGCTTCCAGCCATGGACGCGCAAGGAACTGCAGCGCGTCGCCATCGACTTGCCCGGCCCCGAAACGCAGGCCATTGGTGCGCGGGCCAAGCGCTATAACTGCTACATCGCCTTCGGCTGTTACGCGAAATTGAAGGACTGGCCGGGCCACGTCATCAACATGTCGGTCATCGTGGGGCCCACGGGCGAGATAGTGTCCACACAGTGGAAGTCGCGCAACGCGCTCGGCTTGTTCGGTGAAGGCGCGCTTATTGGTACCACTACCTATGATGTGCTGGACCGCTATGTGGAAATGTATGGCTGGGATGCGGTGCTTCCCATCGCGCGTACGGATATCGGCAATATCGCCATGACGTCCGTAGGCATAGAACCGATTTTGTACCAGTGCATGGCGATGAAGGGCGCGGAACTGCTCATTCTGACCGTGACGGGCGGTTCTAATGCCGAATCGGCTAAGGCTACTGCACGTGCGAACCGTTGCTACACGGTAGGGGTAGGCAATTCAGTGTCGCCGGACAACCTCGGGTTCATGGATGCCGCCGGGGCGAAAGACGAAGGCACGGTCATCTGCGATGCGCGGGGTACGGTCATCGGGCAGACCGAAAACCACCACGAAGACATGGCTACCGCGAGTATTCCCATCGGCAGCTTTCGCAAGACGCGGCGTATGGCTGAAGTGCCCGTGGCACTGTTATTGCCAGTGTTGCAGCAGTACGAGCCGGTCTTCGGGCCGAATGCGTTTCTGGAATATCTGCCGACGGATTACAAGGATGGTGGTGCCTACCTGCGGCGACGGATGTCCGGCAAGTAACCGGCACCGTCACCGCAGCTCCCGGTCTGCTGACATTAACGGGCTGCCAACTTGGCACCGCCGATCGCCTGCTCTACACGCGCTGTAGCTTGCTGCAGCGCCTTGTAGCGGCACTCCTGCTCGGCCCGCATCTCATTCAGCTCACGCAGTTCTGGTGTCGGTCCGCACACCACCTTCACCGCGGCCCGGATACGTCGCTGTAGCGTTTGCAGGCCGGCTGGGCTGTTCAGGTCCAGGTCGGCGTAGCTGACGTTTTGACGACGAACCACGGGTTCGGCATTGCCGGTGGCCGCTCCGAGCAGCGATAACGCAAACAGCCCGGCGGCCCAATAGCGCCGCGGGGCTTTAGTCATGACTTCCATGTGAATCTCCTCGCCCGCGTTCCTGCGAGCGTCCTCGGCTTCGAACATCACCCGACGGCCTGCCACTTTTGGTGTGAGCAACCGTCGCAGCAAGGTTTACGCCAACGCGCTTGGCGTTGTCGCCCTGAATTGGCGTGCCGGGAGTGCCTGAACACGGCATCCATGGGCGTCGGGTTTCAGTAGAATCAGGCCATGAACCCGGAAGCCCCAATGCGTTGTCGCGGCTGGCGACAGGAAGGCCTGCTGCGCCTGCTCGAAAACGTTCTTGCCGTCGGCGAAGACCCGGCCAATCTCATCGTGTATGCGGCCCTTGGCAAGGCTGCGCGCGATTGGCCTTCACACGACGCCATCGTCGCCGCGCTCCGCACCATGGAAGATGGCCAGACGCTGGTGGTGCAGTCCGGTCGTCCGGTGGCTTTGATGACGACCCATCCCGGTGCGCCTTTGGTGGTCATGGCGAACTGCAATCTGGTGGGACGCTGGGCCCGCGAAGACGTCTTCTACGACCTCGAGCGGCGTGGCCTCATTTGCTGGGGCGGTCTCACGGCCGGCTGCTGGCAATACATTGGTTCGCAGGGTGTTATTCAGGGCACCTTCGAAATCTTTGCCTGCATTGCCACGCAACTCGGCTTACCGGATCTGCGCGGCAAGTTCATCCTGACCGCCGGTCTCGGTGGCATGGGTGGCGCGCAACCGTTGGCAGCGCGGTTGGCCGGGGCTGCTGCGCTGGTGGTGGAAGTAAACCCCGCGCGCATCGACAAACGGTTGAAAGCGGGCTATCTCGACGCTGTGGCAACCGACCTCGATTCCGCTCTGCAGGCCATTGCGGAACTCCAAGCCGCTGGCCGCGCTGGCTCCATCGGTTTGTGCGCCAACGCTGCCGATGTCTACCCGGAACTCGTCCGGCGCGGCATCACTCCGGATGTCGTCACCGACCAAACATCCGCACACGACCTCGTCTATGGCTATGTGCCGCGCGGTTACGCGGCGGGTCTTTCGCGCGAAGAAAAAGCCGCACAGGCGGACCGGCTGATGGCGGATTCACTTACGTCCATCGCTGCGCACGTTGAGGCTATGCTGGCGTTCCAGGCGGGCGGTGCCGTGGTATTCGACAACGGCAACCTCATTCGTTCTCAGGCACAGCGTGCGGGTGTCGAGAACGCCTTCGCCATCCCGGTGTTCACCGAAGCCTTCCTGCGGCCGCTGTTCTGTCAGGGCATTGGCCCGTTCCGATGGATAGCGCTCAGTGGCAACGCGGCAGATATCCGCGCCATCGACGCTCACCTGTTGGCGAACTACACCGACAACGCGATGGTGCAGCGTTGGATACGGCTGGCACCGCAAATTCCGTTCGAAGGATTGCCGGCGCGCATCGCGTGGCTAGGGCATGGGGAGCGAACGCGTCTGGCGGTAGAAGTGAATGGCATGGTGGCCCGCGGCGAACTGGCGGGTCCTATTGCGTTCACGCGGGACCATCTGGATGCCGCGGCCATGGCGCATCCGAACATCATGACGGAGAACCTGCGCGATGGCAGCGATGCCGTGGCGGACTGGCCACTGCTGAATGCGCTGCTGAATTGCGCTTCGCGAGCGGACCTGGTCACCCTGCATTCTGGCGGCGGTGGTTATGCCGGCTTCATGACGTCTTCCGGCGTTACTCTCATTGCAGATGGCACCGCAGCGGCTACCGCCAAACTTACTGTCACTTTGAACAATGACACTGGCCTTGGCGTGCTGCGGTACGCCGATGCCGGTTATCCGGAAGCGCTGGCCGCTGCCGAGCGGCATGGTCTGCAACCTTTGGTGGTCTCGTGAAAAAAACCGGAACGAAAGCCATCGCGGCAGCCGCTGTAGGCAATGCACTCGAGTGGTACGACTTCAGCGTCTATGCGCTGTTCGCCATGTATATCGCACCTACCGTGTTTGCCGCACAGGACCGAGTGTCGGGAACCATCGCGGCGTTCATCGTGTTTGGGGTGGGGTTCATCGCCCGGCCCGTGGGTGCGGTGGTGCTGGGTGCCTATGGTGACCGTGCGGGCCGCCGTGCAGCGTTGACAGCCTCGCTGAGCGTGATGGCTCTCGGCACCTTGTGCATTGCCATAGCACCGCCTTACGCGGCCATCGGTATCGGCGCGCCCTTGCTCATTCTGGCGGGGCGCATCCTGCAGGGGCTGTCCGCCGGTGGGGAGATGGGTGGGGCAGTGTCGTTTCTGGTGGAACATGCACCGCCCGCGCGACGTGGGGTTTACGCGGCCTGGCTGCAAAGCTCCATGGCCATCTCGAATATTCTCGGGGCCCTTGTGGCGACTACGTTGTCGCTGGCCCTGACGCCTGAAGATCTGGCGGCCTGGGGCTGGCGCGTGCCCTTCATTCTCGGGTTGGCCATCGTGCCGGTGGGGCTATGGCTGCGCCGTGGTGTGGCCGATACGCCTGAATTCGAACAGGTGCGCCGTGCGGCGGCGGCAGGTGGCTTTTTTCAGCCACTGCGGCAGGTGTTCGCGCGACATGCCCGGGCACTGGTGGTGTCTGCTGGCATCAGCGTTATCTGGGTAGTGGCGGTGTATGCGCTCGTCATCTACATGCCAACGTTCATGCAGCGCAGCCTCGGCTTCACGCCACCTCAGGCGTTCGCCGCGGCGCTCGTGGGCAACGTGTTCATGGCGGTAGGCTGCTTGGGCGCTGGCTGGCTGGCGGACCGCTTCGGCCGTGTTCGTATAGTGGCCGTGGGCGCAGTAGCGCTATTGGTGACGGTGCTACCCGTACTGTCGTGGGTGGCAGCGATGCGCACAGTGGAAGCGTTGGTCGTCGCCCAAGTGGTGTTCTGTCTGGTGGTGGCCTTGTTTGCCGGCAGCGCACCGGCGCTCATTGCCGAACTCTTCCCCACGGATGTCCGGTCGACCGGCGTCTCGTTGGGCTACAACTTTGCAGCAACCGTGTTTGGCGGGTTCGCGCCTGCCGTATTGACGTGGTTGACCGAGCGGATGGGAACCCAGATGGCACCCGCTTATTACGTAATGGTCGCTGCGGTGGTGTCTTTGCTGGCTTTGGCGGCAGTACCGCACAGGCGGCATGCATGAAGCGCTCCCTCGTCCGTGCATCCCGTTGGGTGGGTGGTTGCGTGGCGCTGGCAGGAGCCTGCTTCTCGGCGGTGGCCGCGCCACTGGAGTTGACTGGCCAACCGCTCGGCGTGGAGCAGGTGGTGGCGGTAGCAGCGGGTTTGCAGCCGGTGTCCGTGCAGCCGGCAGCCCGCGCCCGCGTGACGCAGGGCTTCGAGGTGGTGCTGGCGGCGGCGCGTGCAGGCATGCCGGTTTACGGCCTTACCACCGGTGTGGGTTGGAACAAAGACCGACAGGCCTTGGTGAAGAACGGGGCTCTGGACCCCGACCTGCTGACGGCTTCGCAGCGCTTCAATATTGGCACCTTGCGTGCGCATGCGGCCGCGGTGGGGCCTTGGTTGCCTGACGACGCGGTTCGCGCTGCCATGGTGCTGCGGTTGAACTTGCTGCTGAGCGGTGCCGCGGGCGTACAACCTGCCGTCGCTGACCAGTACGCCGCGTTTTTGAATGCGGGTATTACGCCGCTCGTGCCGGCGCGCGGAAGTATCGGCGAAGCCGACATTCTACAAAGCAGTCATATTGGGCTGGCTCTGGCTGGCGAATGGCAAGTGCGCTGGCGCGGCGAACGCTTGCCGGCGGCGGTGGCCTTGCAGCGCGCTGGCCTCAAGCCGGTACAGTTGGTGGGCAAAGACTTCCTCTCCATCATTGGTGACAACAGCTTGATGCTGGGGCGCGCGGCGTTGGTGCTGCATGGCGCCCGCCAATGGCTCGACCGCGAAACGGTGGTGTTCGCCCTTTCGCTGGAAGGCCTGAACGGCAATGTGGCGCCATTCCTGGAAGCTAGCGTTGCCGCGCGACCGCGCCCCGGCTTCGTGGCGGCTGCGGCGCAATTGCGTAATGCCTTGGTGGGAAGTGCTCTGTGGCAAGCGGATGACGCGCGTCCTTTGCAAGACCCGCTATCGTTCCGCACCATGCCCCACGTGTTAGGCAACGCGCGCGCGGCGCTGGAAGCTGCAGAGGACGAATTCGCCTTCGAAAGTGCGCACAGTGGCGACAACCCACAGGTAGTGCTGAGCGCCGGAACGCTGACCGCAGGCGCCGCGACTACCGCGAGCCAATCCGCGCGCTATCTCGTACCCGGCACGAGCGCGGCGATTGTGCCGGCTGCGAGCTTCGAGGCCTTGCCGGTGGTTGCGGCGCTCGAACGTCTGTCGCTGGCTCTGGCTCATGTGGCGTCTTCAGTGGCGAGTACCGTCTACCGTTTCGAGAACCCGGAGATAACGCACCTGCCACGGTTCCTGACCGCCCCCGGCAATCCGGGACATGGCTTTGGTGCGGTGCAGAAGTCCGTGGCGGCGCTCACGACGGAAATTCGTAGCCTCGCCTTGCCGGTGTCGCTCGACGAAGCCACGCTTGCCGGCAACATCGAGGACAAGACCAACAATGCGCCGCTGACGGTGCAGCGCTTGCAGGAAATAGTGGACCTGCTCTATCCGCTGGCGTCGCTACAACTCCTGCATGCGGCTCAGGCCGTGGATTTGCGCCCAGGCTTCAAGCAAGGCAGCCAGACGCAAGCTTTACAGCGTGCTTACCGTGCCCGCGTTCCTTTCGTGGCGCAGGACCGCATTCTGTCGCCGGATATCGAGGCAGGAGCGCAGTTGTTGCGGGAGGGCTGGCCCGGTGCCGCAGGTGTGACCAGTGCCTCCAAGCCTGTCGCGACCGCAGGGGCAGTTCATGAGTGATTTCGATCTGGTGATCTCCGGGCAGGTGGTACTGCCCGAACGTCTATTGCGGCGTGGCTTTGTGGCCATTCGCGACGGCAAGGTAGCAGCGGTCGGGGAAGGCCCGTCGCCGGCAGCGCGTGAAAGCCACGACTTCGGTGAGGCGCTCGTGTTGCCTGGTGCCATCGATTCCCAAACCCATGCGCGCAGTACGCGCGGCGTGGAAGACTTCGACACCATGACGCGCGCAGCGGCTGCCGGTGGTGTCACGACGGTGGTGGACATGCCCTACGACAACGGGCGTCTCATCTGCAATGCGGAGCGCTTCGGGCTGAAGGTGGCGGAGGCCGGTGCCTTGTCGCGCGTGGACTTCGCGCTTTATGCCACGGTACATCCGCAAGAAGGCGCCGCACGCATTGATGAACTCGTGGCCGCCGGAGCCGCAGGCTTCAAGTTCAGCACTTTCGGCACGGACCCAGAACGTTTCCCGCGCATTCCTCCGGCCACGTTGCACGACTGCTTCGCGCGTATCGCTAGGCACGGGCTCGTGGCGGGGGTGCACAACGAAGACGATGAAACGGTGCGTCTGCTCGAGGCACGCGTTCGCGCTGCAGGTGTGCAGGGCTATTTGGCGCACGGACAAAGCCGGCCCATCTACAGCGAAAACCTCGCGGTGGCGACCATCTATGAAACGGGCGCAGACACCCGATGCCGAGCGCATGTGGTGCACTGTTCAAATGGTCGCGGATACGAGCTTTGCGCGGCCTACCGACAGATGGGGCACCAAGCGACCATCGAAGCCTGCCTGCACTATTTGGTGTTGTGCGAAGAAGACCTTGCGCGACTCGGTGCCTTCGGCAAGGTGAACCCGCCTATTCGTCCTGCCGTGGAGCGTGAGAAGCTCTGGCAGCATCTCGCGGCCGGGAACATCACGGTGGTGTCGACGGACCATGTGAGCTGGCCGCTGGAACGCAAGAACTTGGACGACTTCCATGCCAACGCGTCCGGCGCGCCCGGCCTTGAAGTGTTGTATCCGTTGTTGTTGAAGGGCTGCACCGAACGGGGATTGTCGCCGAGCTTTGCGGCCCGGTTGCTGGCGCAGAACCCCGCGCAACTGTTCAATCTCACTGCCACCAAGGGCGCGTTGCAAGTCGGTTGCGATGCTGACGTGGTGGTGATGGAGCCTGGCCACACCGTGTACGACCCGGTCGCCAGCGGGCACAGTGTTGCCAGCTGGAGCCCTTACGCTGGCATGCACTTGCCATGGCGCGTGACGGGCACTTGGCTGCGTGGCGCCCCGGTGTTCGATGGCGCGCGGGTATTGGCGGCACCGGGCCATGGGCGCTTTGTGCGCCCCATAGCGTCGCATGAAGTGGCGGTGCCAGCGTGAGTCGGCCGCGCGGCGCCAAGCTGCCGCAGGTGGATGGTGCACGCGCGTGGCAGTGGCTGGAACAGTTGGCAGCCATCACCGAGCCAGAGCGTCCATGGACGCGTTGTGCGTTCACCTCTTGGCACGTGCAGGGGCGGGCTTGGCTGCGTGAGCGCTTTGTGGAAGCTGGCTTGGCGGTGCGCGTGGACGCTGCCGGCAATCTCATTGGACGCCGCGAAGGCCGGGTTCCCGGCGCGCCGGTGCTGATGGTCGGTTCGCATAGCGATACGGTGCCTGGTGGCGGGCGGTTCGACGGCATGGCCGGCGTGGTAGCGGGGCTTGAACTGGCCACGGCGCTGCGCGATGCCGGACACCTGCTCGACCATGCTTTTGAAGTGGTCGATTTTCTGGCGGAAGAGCCGAATCCGTATGGGCTTTCCTGCATAGGCAGTCGTGGTATTGCGGGGGCACTTACATCGGCCATGCTGGAGCGCCGTGATGGTAGTGGCGTGCCGCTGCACCAGCGGTTGCTGGAGGCGGGTGCGGGCGGCGTACCCGTGGCGTCCGCAGTGCGTAGTGACGTGAAGGCGTTTCTCGAACTGCATATCGAGCAAGGTCCAATGCTCGAGGAGCGCGGGCTGGACGTTGGCATTGTCACGACCATCGTCGGCATTCGCCGCCTGGCTTTGCGGTTCGTGGGGCAGGCGGCCCATGCCGGCACCACGCCGTATGCCTTGCGCCGCGATGCGCTCGTGGCCGCCAGTGCGTTCATCGCCGGGTTGCCTGCTCTCATTCAAGCGGGTGCGCAGCCCGGCGCCTATCTCGTGTCCACGGTCGGGGAACTGAAAGTGCTACCGAACGCGGCGAATGTGGTGCCGGCCGTCGCCGAGCTCACTGTCGACTTGCGTAGCGATCAACCAATTTTGCTCGAGGCGTGGAGCGAACGGGTCAAGGCATTCGCGAGCGAAGCGGCGACGCGACATGGAGTGACGTTGGCGGACTGTGCGCAGCTTTCTGCCAGTGAGCCGGCGCCGTGTGCGCCTGGAGTGCAGAACGCCTTGAGAAAAGCTGCCACGGCGCTGGGCTTGCGTCAGCAAGACATGGTGAGTGGGGCCGGCCACGATGCCGCGTTTTTGGCACGCGTGGCGCCTGCTGGCATGGTGTTCGTGCCTAGCCACCATGGCATGAGCCATACCGCAGACGAATGGACGGACGCGCAACAGTTGGAAAAAGGCATGGCTACCTTGCTGGGCGCTGTGTTGGAACTGGATGGAGCTGCAGCATGAAACGGGTACTGACGGCCGAGGATGTGGAGTTCGCCGTGAAGGGCGGGTCAGTGCTGGCTTGTGGTGGTGGTGGTTGGCCGGAACACGGGCGCGAACTGGGCAACTTGGCCGTCACCATCGGGCGGCCCGAATTGGTATCGCTGGATGAAGTGGACGACGTGGCGTGGATAGCCACCGCAGCTGCCATCGGTGCGCCGGGTGGGCTTACCCAGTGGCAGATGCTCGGCATGGACTACGTCACTGCGGTGAAGCGGCTGCAGGAAGCGCTGGGTAAGCCGCTGTATGGCCTGATCATCGGCCAGAACGGCATGAGTAGCACCTTGAACGCGTGGCTACCGAGTGCGGTTCTCGGCACCAAGGTCATCGATGCGGTAGGGGATATTCGTGCTCACCCCACCGGTGACATGGGGTCCCTCGGCCTGGCTGCCAGTCCACTACCGACTATCCAGACAGTGGCCGGTGGTCACCGCGCCAGCAATTCCTATCTCGAGGCCACGTTCCATGGCCCAACGGCAAAAATCTCTCCGTTGCTGCGTGCGGCGGCGGATGCCTCGGGTGGCTTCATTGCCAGCTGCCGGAACCCCATCGACGCCGCCTATGTGAAGCGTCATGCCGCACTCGGTGGCATCAGTTTTGCGCTGGCACTGGGGCAAGCCATCAGCGCAGCGGAGCCACGCGGGGCCACGGCTGTCATCGATGCCATTTGCCGCCAGCTGCACGGCGAAATTCTGGTGTCTGGCAAGGTGACGGCGAAGGTGCTGGAGTACACGCAGTCCACGGCTTTCGATGTTGGCCGCATTACTATCGCGGGGCCCCACCAAGACGTGGTGGTGCACGTGATGAACGAGCACATGGCGGTGGAAAGCGCCGCTGGCGAGCGGCTCGCCACCTACCCGGATGTCATCACCACGCTCATGGCGAACGGCGAGCCGGTGAGTGCCGGACGGTTGCAGGTTGGCATGGAGGTCCATTTGCTGCGCGTAGCCAAGCAGCACTTTGCGCTGTCGTCGAGCGTCACGGACCCTACGGTTTACCCCATCGTCGAAAAGACGCTGGGGCTCGCCATCGCCGACTATGCGTTGGCGCCCGTGTGACCGCCTACTTCGCCGACAAGGCGCGCACGGTCTCGTAAAGAAACACGCGACCGTCGAGCAGCGACTTGACGCGGATGCGTTCGTTCAAGCCGTGCGCGCGTGGCCCTTCCGCATCGTGGAACAAGCCCGACAACCCATACGTCGCAATGCCGGCGGCATTCAGGAAGCGGCCATCGGTAGCGCCTGTGGACATGGTGGGCACCACGGGAACACCGGGCCAAATGCCTGCTGCCACTTGGCGCACCGTGCCAAGCAGCTCATCGCCGATGACTGGCGGTACGGTGGTGAAGCCTGGCTCACCCACGGTGGTGACTGAAACACGTGCATCGCCTACGGCAGCAGCCAGTTGCTGGCGCACGTCTTCAATCGCAACGCCCGGGAAGATACGGCAGTTCACGTTGGCACGCGCGCGTTGCGGGAGCGCATTCGGCGCGTGCCCGCCGCTCAGCTGCGTGGCCACGCAAGTGGTGCGCAACATGCTGTTCCAACCGGGGCTGAAGTTCCAGATGACATCTTGTGCGGCGAGGTTGTCCGGGTGTGCCATCACTTCATGCACGGCCGTGGCGACATCAGCCGGGGCCGTACTCGCCTGCGCAGCGAAATACGCGCGTGTAGTCGAGTTCAAAGTCACTGGGAAGCGGTAAGCCGTCAGCTTCACCAGGCCTTGCGCCAAGACGCTGATGGCGGTGGCTTGCTTCGGGCGCGAGCTGTGGCCGCCGCCGTCCGTCACTTCCAATTGGAAGTCTTGATAGGTCTTCTCGCCTGCCTGAATTTGCAGCGCCACATGCTTGCCGTTGGCATCGAGTTCACCACCGGCCCCTTCATTCAGCGCGAACGCGGCCTCGATGAGGTCGCGGCGGTTGGCCACGAGCCACTTCACGGTATTTCCGGCATCCGGCGTTTCCTCGCCGCAGGTCAGCGCCAGCTTCAAGGTGCGCTGCGGCTGGTAGCCCTGCTGCCGAAAGCGGATGAAGGTGTCGGTGAAGATAGCCGCCATGGCTTTGTCGTCGCTGGCGCCTCGCGCGTAGAAAAAGCCGTCTTCTTCCACCAGCTTGAACGGGTCGCGCTGCCAGTCCGCGCGCTTGGCTTCCACTACGTCCACGTGCGCCAAAAGCAGCAGTGGCTTCAGCGCCGGGTTCTTGCCACGGTAGATCGCCACTATGCCGCCGTCGTTCGGGTGGCCGGGTATATCCACCATCTCGGCATCTGCGGCCGGAAAGCCGGCGGTCAGCAAGCGGGCGCGCATAGCGGCTGCGGCTTCGGTGCACTTGCCAGCGGAAAGTGTGGATTCCACTTCCACCAGTTCTTTGTAGAGACTGCGGAAGGCCGTCTCCCCTGCGGCGGCGTCAGCGGCTGGCTTGGACGCAGCGTCCGCTAGCGGTGCGGCCAATGCCGTGGCGAGCAAGAGGCTGGCGAACAGGATCGGTGTGGCGTGGCGGTTCATGGGTGAGTTCCTAGAGATTGGCGCCGTGGCAGTGCTTGTAGCGCTGCCCGGAGCCACAAGGGCAGGGCGCATTGCGCGACAGGTTCGGGTCGAAGGCGGGCGCTGGGCGCGCTGGAGCGGACAGCGGTACGGTCGTTACGGACGCGACCTTCAGCGGCGCCACGCCCTTCACGAACTGCTCGTGCACTCGCGGTACCACAGCGGCGTAGCCCACACGTTCCAGGAACGCGCGCTTGGCTTCCACGTCGTTGTTGCTCAGTAGTAGCGGGGGCGTGGTGTCGGGCAGAGCAGCGAGTGTGGCCTTGAGTAACGCGTCGTAATGCAGCCAGCCGGCTTCCTGAATGCCGTACTGGTACCACAGCGCGCGCCAGTCTTTGCAGAACCCGCTCAGTACACGCGCGTAAGTGGCGACTAGCGCCGGCGAATTGCCTGCGCGCGAAGTGAAGTCGCGAATGAGGTCGCCGACCAAGTGGTCCACCTCGCCCGGAGACATGACCGTTTGCTGGCCATAGCGTTCGGTACGCACGGTGGCCTGCAGACCTTCCACGTACGGGATAAACTTGGGCTCTAGCGGAGTGCCGTCACGCACGGCTTCATGAGCACGCGCTGCCATCTCCCAGAAACGTGAGGAACCCGCGGTGTCGATGACCAAGTGCGTGCGCTGTTCTTGGCCGCCATTCACCACGCGATGCAGACGCCAGGTATCGAAGATCCAGCATTCGCCAGCCGCCATATGCCGCTGTTCACCGCCGCAGTGAAAGATGACGCCCGGGTTGGTGACCACCGGCACGTGGATGCGCACGCGGTTGAACCAGTGATGGTGAACGTCGACGTGTTCGCTCACTTCACAACCGGGAGCTAAGCGCATGAAGCGCGAGCGGCCGAACACTTCGTTGAAGCTGGCGATGACTTGGCGCAAATACGGCGAACGCTCCAGCCACGGCGTGGGCTGCATGTCGCCGGTGGCGTCGTCATTGTCGCCACCACCCGCCGAGATGAGCGGCAGCGCCGAGTTGCCGTTGGTCTTGTCTGGGTGCAGGCGCCATTGCGCGTTTTCCAGCAAGGCCAGTTCGTGGGCGAGACGCGCCACGTCGAACCGCAGCGGCAGCGGAATGAACGGGGCTTCCAACTTCATGGCAGCTGTCCGTGGCAGGCTTTGAAGCGCAGGCCGGACCCGCAGGGGCACGGCGAATTGCGGCTGGGTTCTCCCGCCATGCCGAAGCCATTCACCGGCACGGCTTTGGCTGCGTCTTGGACATCGGCGGGCGGCGGGGTGGCGTCCAGCGGCGGAGTGCCGGGGTCCAACGAAGCATTGAGTTCGGCGATGAGCGGGGCCAGCTGCGGCCAGACACGCGCCACCGAAGCACCGTTGCGGCGCCACTTTTCGGCTTGCGGTGGGGTGAGCGTATGCACCGAGGTGGGCAGGGGCTTTGCCAAGTACGCGGCGAATTGCTCATCGACCGGAATGCCGATGAACCTGAACAGCTTGTCCACCAAGGCCCGAGGGTCTTGCAGGAGTTCGGCGGCATTGACGGTGCAACGGCGCTCGGGGGCAATGGCGGCGAGGTCGTCGAGGATGTGTCGGTGGGCGGCCTGCCACTGGAAGGCTGCCACTTCGGCCAAGGGCTGGCCCAGTTGGCTGCGCCAACCCGGCGGCAGCAGCAAGGACCACGGCCCATTCACCGTGCCAAAGCTGGGGTAGGTCACGAACCGCCGTGAGCGCCAAGCGTCCATGATGCTGCTGAGGTTGTCTTTCGGGTCCCGCACCAAGTGGATGAATAGGGCGTCCGGGAACAGCGCGTTCAGGAACGGAATACGCAGGGCATTTTTCGGCGTCTTTTCCAGCAGCCGCACGGCGGTGCCGGGCGTAGGCGTGCGTCCGGCGCGGTCACGGAGTTGTTGTGCGAAAGCTTCGCGCAGGCCATCGCGCAGGGGCGCGTCCAAAGCATCGGCCGTCACGCGGTTCGAATCCGCCTGCTCCAGCGGGTTCAGCTGGGGGAACTGCTCGATGAGGTGATGGCTTTCGTCGCCGATGGACCAAAGGTGCCCGCTCTGCGCCAGCGTCTGGAATAGCAGAGTGCTGCAGGAGCGGGGGGCGCCCATGAGGAAGACGGGGCGTTCAAAACGAATGGACATGGCGGCTCGGTGGGGAAGGTTTGCCGAATATTACCCTGAGCGGCTGGTACAACGCAGGTTTGGCTAGCGTGCAATGCTGGGGACTAATCCTCGGGGTGGTGCTTGGGATAGGGCACACGAAACGTCTGCTCGTGGTTTTGCTTTTGTGCTGTTTGCCGCAGTCAGGCCGGGCTGTGGCAGCCGATAACCCGACGGTCGCCGTTGGGACGCGTGCCACCGCCGATTCCGGTCTATAAGGGGGAACTGATCTCGCTGGTGAAGATGACCTCGGTTGTGGGCTATATGGCGGCCATGGATTTGAACAACGCGGCTGACATCATTCGCAGCCGAAACTTCGGCGCATCCACCCGGCGCAGCGACTGGCTGCTATGCGAAGCCATTGAAGCCACCGGTAG